>CAZNHE010000013.1:0-46956 GCA_964572735.1 uncultured Chitinophagales bacterium
TCATGATAATTAGCATTATCTATCACCCCTCTTGCCTTGTGAAAACCCTCTGAAAGCCCTTCAACCTGTCTGATATTTCCCCTGAACCTGACTATTCCCGGAAATATTATAACCTCAATCAGGCGACTTTGCGGTGGATGATCGGGTCCCATCCTGCTTTTGTGATCCTCATGGCCTGTCTGGAGAGATACGACAGGGATATCAAAAAGGATGACCTTTATCCGGCAGGGGAAGTTCGCCTCCATACATCGCAAGCCTGTAACTTGTGATATAAAATCTGCCGTTAATTAGTGCCATAAATTACAAACTTGCGGCATTGGGGAGACATTCGAATTATACATTCGTCATTGTCCATTCATGATTCGCCTTACTTCCTTGTAACCAGCATTAAAACAATTCCGGTGATGAAAAAGGCGGCATGAGGTATCAGAGCGGCTGCAAGCGGGGGAAACCCGCCTGAGGCTCCGAAAGGTTCGGAAATTTTCATCAGGGCAAGATACAGGAAGCTGATGGCCAGCCCGTATGCAACTTTTACCCCGCGTCCTCCGCGGTTTTTGGCAGCTGCAAGCGGAAGTCCGATCAGGATGACCACGATGATCGAAAACGGGTAACTGAGTTTGCTGTAGAATTGTACTTTGGGGAGATTGATTTTCGAAGCCCCGCTTCGTTCCAGCGAATGAATGTACCGGATGGTTTCCGGATAGGTGAGTTGATAGACGTCGCTGCTTGAGCGTGCCAGATCCAGGGGCATCACATTCAGGGTAGTATCCCGATCCGTAAATTTTGTCAGGCTGTACCCGTCCTCATCGTAATTCCGCTCATATCCGCTTACCAGGTGCCAGACCTTCTTGTCGGGCTTCCAGCTCATTCGGCTGGCATTGAGCGTCTGGACGATCTTTCCGTCTTTAAACCGGAAAAGCTGCACCTGGTAGCCTTCCTTCTTTTTGGGATCAAAATAATTGACCATGAGAATCGAGTTGGGGGATTCTTCTCTGTAAATTTTACCCTTGCTGACATCCGACGATTGCTGGTTCATATATCTGTGTTCGAAATTGAGCCGGACAGCATTGGATTTGGGCACTACAAAACCGTCGAGATAGCTGATCACTATGCACGCCAGGAGCCCAAACAGCAGGTAAGGCACGGCCAGCCGGTACAGACTGATACCCGCCGCTTTGATGGCAACTATTTCGAGCCGGTCCGCCATTTGTCCCGCCAGCAACAGGGTTGCTACAAATATGGCAACGGGAGTGACCAGGCGGATGATCTCAGGGATATAGTTTACATAATACACCTTCAGTATCTGGGAAAAGGTTGCGCCGTGATCGATGAAATCGTCGCTCTTTTGTGAAAAATCGATTACCACAAAGACGAAGATCAGCACTGCCAGCACAAAAAGTGTGATGATGAAGAGGCGGAGGATGATATATCGATCCAGTTTTCGCAGCACGGTCAGTTTCCGGTTTTACGAGGAAAGAGAGAGTCTCTCCAGATTTTGATGGTAAGCAGGATGCCGATGATCGTCAGGAGAATATTCCCCGCCCACATTGAGGTAAACGGACTGATGATCATGTGATCTGCAAGTTTTTCTCCCTCAATCAGGCTGGTCCAGTAAAAAGTGAAGATGATAGCGCTGATGAGTGCGGCATAACCCAGGTTACCTTTGCGGGTGAGCATTCCCAGAGGTGCGCCGATCAGCATGAAGATGATGCAGCCGAATGGGATAGACACTTTCTTATGGATTTCCACGAGATAGTTCTGAACCCGTCTCTTTCTCCATCTCACGTTGATCTGGAGGTTCTGGTGTGCCAGCAGTTTATGGCGAAGCTTTTCAAGGGCTACTTCCAGAATGATTTCCTGCTCTCTTGCTTTCCTGAAACCGTCCAGAGGAATATACTGATCGCGCATAGCAGGCACAGATGCCCGATTTCTGGGATCCGTTGTTTGTTTATCCCCTGGAGTTTTCAAAGGGATGAGTGGAGGCCTATTTCTCACTCCACCGCGGCTGCCCCTGAGAAAGGGTCCTGTGACAGCCGTTTCCAGGTTGTAGGCACGTCTTTTTGCGGTTATCTCATTTCGGAGGGTATCGACTACGGCCATCATCGCCTGGGCACTCATTGTACGCCCGTCGCGGGCATACCGGTTAGGATTGGACCGGGAGAAGGCCAGGTCGGAAAGGTCAAAACTGATACGATATCGCTTAAAAGCGGTGCGGTCGATATTAAAGTTATCACTATATTCCCCTGACAGGTAGCGTAGCAGATAACCGTCGCTCAAAATGAGCGTGAGCGTCTCGCGGTCTTTTTCGCTCTTCAGATATCCTTGTTTTGCTTTAATAATCGCAAAATCGCTGGTCTCGCTTTTATCGCGGAACAGAGTGACGTTGAACAGCGAATCGTTGCCCGCGCTCATTTGCTTCACATAGAACGTATACCCTTTGATGCCATTGTAGAAGACGTCGGGCTTTAAGTCAAATCCGGGCTTTTTCAACCGGATGTCGATAAACAACGAACGGGCGCGATAATTGGCGTTTGGAAGGATATAATTATCGAACCAGCCAAGTGCCAGGGCAAGAAGAAATGCGATGAACAGAGAAGGGGCCATCATCCGTAAAGGATTGACTCCGGCCGCTTTCAGGGCGGTAAGTTCATTGAGTTCCGAAAAACGTCCGTATGCCATCAGCGCGGCTATTAAGACCGCCATAGGAACGGCGAGAACTACCATATAGGCCAGATTAGAGAAAATGAGATCGAGTATGATATTCCAGGGGATCCCCTTACCTACTATCTTGTCCAGGTACAGGATCAGGAACTGCATGAGCAGCAGGAACATGATAGTCAGGAACACAAAGATGAAGGGACCGATGTGCCGCCGGACCACATTTCGCTGTATGGCGGTCATGACGGGCAACATACGGGATATTTGACTTGCTGTGGATGGGTTATTCCCATTATCATTCACCAACTTTTATATCCGGGTCTGGTTTTGAAAAACAAGATATGCTTGTATCGCGGAAGTTTAAAAATTTATCGAAAAACATTATAATCGGGTTTTGCTGAAAGAGTGACCCTGGTAAATCTGCCTGTGCAAGTATCCATTTAACCCCTAACGCCTATAACGGACCTCTACCATAGTAAACGAAAACTACCGGATCAAAAATGATAAGCCGGGAAATGTAGACATCAGGGTCAGTGAGATCTGTTTTCCGTAGCAGCATATTTATAACCGTATCCTTATGGTCGTGGATCCTGGTTCTGGGCGCCGTTGAGGCAGCCTCAGGCCAGATTCTTGGTGCGCCGCGGCATCGTACGGAGCAACAGGAAAAAGAAAAAGCCCGGAAGCAACAACAGGCCGATACACTCCTGCTGCCCGATTCGTTATATTTCCCGCAGTTACATGGGGATTATAATGCCAGACCTTTCTCTCCGCCGCGATCCGGCCTTATCAAAATACAGCTTGACAACGATAAAACGGTTGTCAGCCGCGATTCCCTGGGTAATTTTGTCGTTCAGAGGCAGATCTACGGGATGCCGGCCACGGCTCCGACGGTGTACAATGCCGGACATTACCGGGAGCTTGCCCTGAAGCATAATCTGCGTTCCAACTGGAGGGAACTTGTAAAAGAAGCAAATCTGAAACGCGAGATTCAAAAAGGGCTGCTGGATTTCAAGATCAACATCCCGGGAGGGAAAAAGTCGGCCTTTACCACGATTTTCGGAAAGCCGGAGGTAAATCTGAGCGTTACCGGCACGGCCAATATGAATATCGGGGCGACGATTACCAAAACGGCCGATCCCTCCCTGCCGCCGGATCAGCAGAAACGGATAGACCCGACATTCAACCAAAACCTGAAACTGAATATCCAGGGATCCATTGGGGATAAACTGCATATCAACACCGACTGGGACACCGAACGCCCGTTTGATTATCAGAACCGCCTGAAGATCCAGTATGAGGGATATGAAGATGAGATCCTGAAATCCATCGAACTGGGGAACGTCTCCATGGAAACGGGCAACTCCCTTATCCGGGGAGGAGGCGCACTTTTCGGGATTAAATCTCAGGCGAAAGTGGGTCCGGTAAAACTGACGGCCGTCGTCTCCCAGCAACAGGGGAAGGGAAACACGCAGACGATCACCGGCGGATCACAGACCCAGGAGATAGATATCAACCCTGCTGATTATGAAGATAACCGCCATTTCCTGGTGGGTTTTTATTCACTGGCCAATTTCGAAAGAGCCGTTTCCGACCCTCAGAAACTGCTGTCTCTTTACACGTTCACGAATATCCGGGTGTATAAGCTGGATGTAGGCCTCCAGAATGTCACGGATGTACAGCCCGGCGTGGCTATTGTGGAATTGGGAACCCATAAGGATGCCCAGGGACGATACCTGCCGCCCGATCAGGCCTATGATAATCTGAATGATGATATTCTGAACCAGATACGTTCCGGCAGGATCGATACGGTTGATGTGAGCGATCTGGCCCGGCGGCTTGGGATCAGCCAGGAACGTGATATCGTCAAGGGTACCTGGATTGAGCTTAAGGAAGGCAAAGACTATACGATGAACCGGGCGCTTGGCATCATCTCGCTGACGAATCCGCTTTCATCGAATGATGCCCTGGCTATTGCTTTCGATTATACCGAAGGCGGGACCAGCCATTCGGTCGGGGATGTGCAAAGCCTGGGACAATCGCCAAAAATCCTGAAATTGATCCGGCAGCCCAACATCACCAACACTTCTAGAACATGGGATCTGACCCTGCGCAACATCTATTCGCTGGGTCCTGCCAACCTGACCCAGGACGGGCTCCAGTTAAGTATCTTCTATACCGGGCAAAATACGGATTCCCCCAGTCTGCCTCAGTTTAATTCCACCTTGCTGACCGACCTGGGCCTCGACCGCGTCAATCAGGCGGGACAGGCGCCTCCGGATAACCAGATCGATTTTATTCCTCCGATAATGGATGCCGTTCAGGGAAAGATTATGTTTCCTTATCTGGAACCCTTCGGCCACCGTATTGATCAACTGATTGACGATAACGGCAGTATCGGTAACAAGTTAGAGGCTAAGCAGAATCTGGCATTTGACACGCTTTATGCAGAGCCCCGGTCGATTGCAGCCCAGGATCCTAAAAACGGCACGTTTGAGATCAAGGGGACGGCCAAGGGCGGAGTGTCCGATACGTATAACCTGGGCATTGCACTTGTAGAGGGCTCGGTAAAGGTGTATGCCAACGGAAGCCTGCTGACCGAGGGTGTCGATTACACGGTCGATTATTCCATCGGAACGATTATCATTACCAACAAGCGGTATCTGGCGGCAGGCCAGCAGATCCGGATTGAGTATGAAAGCAATCAGATCCTCCAGATACAGCAGACCACGTTCACCGGTTTCCGGGCGGAATACGACATTTCGGATAATATCCAGTTGGGAGGTACCTACTTCCGGCTCAAGGACAAGCCGCTGACCGACAAGATCCGGGTCGGGAATGAGCCGATCAACAATGCGATATTCGGGCTGGATGCGCATGCCAAATTCGATGCACCCTGGCTGACACGGGCCATTGATCAGATTCCATTGCTTCAGACAAAGGCTCCTTCGAGCATTTCGTTTAGCGGGGAGTGGGCAGAACTGGAGCCGGGGGTTGCTCATACCAATGCCGTAAGCGCCGCCATTAAACAGGGTAACCTGCAGCCCGATGAGACCAAGGGGCTCTCTTTTATCGACGACTTCGAAGGTTCCAAGACCAGCTTCAGCTTTTTATCGCCCGGCCAGTGGCATCTGGCAGCGGCGCCGGCAGCCGTACCAGGTTATGATACCGACCTGGATCACCCCGGACAAACACTGCAGGATGAGATCAACCGGTCCGACCTCAGGGCACAGTTCTCATGGTACATGCTGCCGCTCAACGTATCCAGCATCATGGGCATTCCGCGGGACAGGGTAACGAGTATTGTACAGGTACAGGATGTTTTTCCCGGCCGCCAGACGCTCCCACAGGAAAACACAATCCAGCCGCTGGATATTTATTACGATCCCCAAAACCGGGGGCCTTATAATTATAATATGGATCTCAAGGACATTACCGAAAATCATCCGGAGGAAATGTGGGGAGGGATGACTGCGGCACTGCCCGACGGTATCGAAAACCTGAACCTGAATAATTACGAGTTTATTGAATTCTGGGTGCAGCCGATCCTTCCTGAGAAGTACCGGAAGAACGGAAAAATCCAGCCTTCGAATGTGGTACAGGATTACGACGGTGAACTGCTCGTAGATGTGGGAACGATCTCTGAGGATGTTGTTCCAAACAATATCTCAAACAACGAGGACGGTCTTGCCCAGTCGGGTTCCCAGGGGCTGGTCGAGGACCAGGTGGGACGCTCTTATGTCCTGAATACCCAGGGAACCTACGACGGCCAGTTTTCCACCAAAAGCCAGGCCGAGGAAGACGTGGGGCTCGACGGAGTTCCCGATACAGGAGGGTTAGACGACACTATGAACGAGCAGTCGCTTTTCTCCCGCTTCCTGAACTATATGAAGCAGGCATATGGGCCGGAATCTCCTCAATATCTACAGGCCGAGGGCGATCCGTCAGACGACGACTTTGAGTATTTCAATGAGGCGAAGCTTCACGAGGAATATGGAAATACATCAGGCATACAGCCTTATTTCTGGAGGATGTACGGATATTACGACGGAAACTCACCTCCGCCCACCGGAGATAAAAGAGCTATTACCAACCGTCCCGATGCCGAAGGCCTCAAGATTCCGAGCGTTCCCAATTATCGTAATTCTTATTACGAATACCAGATCAACCTGAACCCGGCTGATCCTGCGGAGCTCACGGCAGGACATAATTATGTAGTAGACCGGGTAGAAGATCAAAGCCACCCCGGCGACTACTGGTATCAGATCCGGATCCCGCTCGACCAGTTCAAGCGTAAATTCGGAGATATCCAGGACCTGCAGGCGGTTACCCACATCCGGATCTGGATGACCGGCTATAAAGAGCCCTTCACTCTTCGCTTTGCTACCCTCGAGCTTGTCGGGAGCCAGTGGAGAAAGGCAAATGAAGTCGGGAACCAGGGCAACGGGAATACGGATTTTGAGGTGTCGACGGTGAATGTCGAGGAAAATGCCTCCCGTCTTCCGGTACCTTACCGCGAACCGCCGGGGGTTATCAGAGCGCTGAACCGTACGCAACAGGGAAATATCCTGGCCAATGAACAGTCGCTCGTCATGCGTGTCAAAGATCTGCGTCAGGGAGATCTGAGGATGATCCGGCGGAATTATCCTGCGGGACTGAATCTTCAGAATTATTCGCATCTGCGTATGTATGTCCATGGGGAGGGGTATAAATCGCGCAAGGATCTGGAGCTGGTCATTCGTATGGGGCGCGACCTTCAGAACGATTATTATGAATATCGCCAGCCGGTTACCCCTACGGATACTACTCTTTTCAGAGGCCAGACGGGGCGTCAGCCGGAGTCTGTGATCCAGCAACAGGCCCAGGAGGTCTGGATGCCCGATCAAAACAGCGTGAATCTGGTACTCTCTGCGTTGAATCAACTCAAACAGTTACGGAATCAGGAGGGTGCCGATCCCAATGCACTTTATCAGGATTCGACGATTGCCGAGGAACTGGGGGCGCCTCCCGGAACGGTGATCGGCGTGAAAGGAAACCCGTCGCTGCAACGGATCACGGAAATCGGGATGGGCATTGAGAATCCGCTGGAATTATCCCCCGACGGGAAGAGTTACCGTTCAGACAGAGGGGTGCCTTCACTAAACGCCGAGCTTTGGGTGAACGAGTTGCGTGTTTCAGGGTACGACAACAAGAAGGGGTGGGCCGCCGATGCTCATATGAATATCCAGATGGCGGATTTCGCCCAGATAGACGGTACCCTCAACCGGTCGACGGACGGGTTCGGCTCACTGGATTCCCGGCTTGGCGAGCGTTCTTATTCAAACAGCACTTCCTATAACCTGAACACGACCGTCAATCTTCACAAATTGCTGCCTGAACGGTCGGGCTGGTATTTCCCGGTTAGTGTGAACGTGCAGCAGAGTATCAGCACCCCCCGGTATCTGCCGCGGGAAGGTGATATCCGGCTGAGCGAATTTAAGCAGGCGGTGAATCGCCGTGACATTCCGCAGGCAGAGAAAGACAGCATCATTCAGGAACAGGTTGTCGAAAGCCAGACTTATAATCAAAGCTATTCCATCAATGCCAGCAACATATCCAAGAAGAACTCGAAATCGAAATTATTGCAATATACTCTGGATAAGACCCAGTTGAGTTATGTGTACAATGCGGGAAAGGGCCATAGTCCAACCGTATCGGAGACGAACAACTGGAATTACAATTTCGGAATCAATTACGATCTGAGCTTACCCCGGGTAGGGTTGTTTCAGCCGTTTTGGTTTCTGGGCAGGGTCCCCATTTTGGATGCTCTGGCCGGGCTGCGGCTGGGGTATATGCCTTCCTCTATTTCCACCTCGGCTTCCCTGGCAAGACAATACAGTGAGTCGCAGCAGCGGTCGTTCGTCAATCAGCCGGGAAACTTCAGTCAGGTTCACACATTCGCCTATAAATCGCAGTTCAATCTCACTTATAACCTGATGCCTTCACTCCCGATCAATTTTTCCACAAATACCGCCTTCAACCTGGCCGATGCAGGGCAGGTACCCCTGCCGGGCAATTCGAACCGCTACCGTCTGTTACCTACCTTTGACGTGTTGCAGGGCATCGTGGAAGGGGATTCGGTGAAGCCGCGCCGGTCCAGCTATAACGAGAATTATTCGGCAAGCTGGCGTCCCCGGCTGGACCGGATAGATGCACTGAACTGGCTTGATTATTCTATCTCCTATAAAGGAGGATGGAACTGGACCAATAATTCCAAAGGTTCGGGGCTGGGGGCCAATGTGTCTAATAACCTGAATATCGCCCAGTCGGCCAATATCCATTTGCAGGATCTCCTGCACAAGATTCCCTTTTATGGAAACATGGTTGATGCCGACCGTGAGGAAACACAAAAACGGGCAGAAAGGCGTGCACAGGAACGTCAACGGCGTAAAGCGGCGGAGGCAGCCGGAAAGTCTGGCCAGAACGGTAACCAGATAGGACGGGGACGTTCGGGTGGCGGTGGCGGTCCGGGTATTTTTGATGAAGTCCGCTATCTGGGGCGTAAATTACTGCTGACCGCCCTGAGCATGGAGTCTTTTGACGTCACCTTTAATCATAGCGAGGGAAGTTCCCAGTACGGATATCGCGGCGGCGCTCCCATATTCCAGATGTTTGGCAGTAAAGACGGTACTGATTTTTCGCCGCCCTTCTTTTACCGGACAGGGTTCAGCAGCCGATTGGATCAGCTGATCACCAATCCGGATGCAGACCAGGCTCTCACACTGAACAGGTCGGCCACGGGGAACAATAGTATATCCATACTCACCCGCATTTCACCCTTCCCCAATTTCACCATCGACCTGGACTGGTCGGCCAACTGGTCGAAAAATTCAAATACTCAGTTCAATCTTCCGCCCGGATCAAATATACCGGCTAACGCATCCCTCAATCAATCCGGTAATGTCGGTGCTTCGGTCTGGGCGTTTGGGAAAGGTTACCTGGCGCTGCTCAAAAAGCAAAAGAACCTGGCCGAGGAAGATCTTGACCAGACCACGAAAGTCATCAATGATAAAACGGGCAACCATGACGGCCGGACGGTGCTGACGCCGACCAGCTTAACCCACGATTTTATGGGCTCTTATCTGATGGGCACCTCAACTCTGGGTGCTCATGGGTTTATTCCTTTCCCCAAGCCCGGCTGGACCATTAAATGGAGCGGGCTGGAGAACAAGATACCCGGGCTCAGCGATTACATTTCACATCTCTCGCTTACTCATAAATATTCAGGGATCTATACTCTGGGATGGGCGTATTATAACGATACTTCTTCACCGATCAACGGCTCTTTGGGTGGTGAGTATGCCATCATCAGTACAAGAAGGCCCTACGAGGCGAATTCTATTCATATTGAGAAACGTTTTTCGCCGTTGCTCGGTGTGAATATCACCTGGAAGAATAATATGACGACTAATCTTCAATATGTGTATTCGAAGATAACCGATATCAGCTTTACCGGACCTATCGTAACCGAAAGCACATCTAAAGGCCTTACACTCCAGGGAAATTATACCAAGCGGGGATTTAAGATTCCCTTTTTCAGGAACCGCCTGAAAAATGAGTTCGATATGGGAGTAACTCTGAGCTATCTGGAAGATTCCACCATCCCTTATCATCTCGGGACGGATCTTAAGTATTCGCTTGAGGGGAACCCCCTGAGCAATAACGCCAATAGTATCCAGGGCGATTCCCGTCTGCAGTTTTCAGCGGTATTGGGCTACCAGTTCTCCTCGATGATTAAAACCAATTTCGAGTACACTTATCGGCATATCATCCCAAAATCGTCCAGTACTTTTGAACGTACGGATCAAAGCATCAAATTCAACATTATTGTGTCGATTCAGTCGCAGTAAACCGGTTTTTGCGACGCTGGCGGGTTAGGATTAGAACGAACAGACCGGCCAGGAAGATGATGAGGGAGAGAAGACCGGGCCAGTCGCCGTGCCGCACATAAAAGGTCTGGTCGGAAAAGAGCGGAACATCATCCCGAAAGGCCGTTCTGGTCCAGAATTGCGTGCGTTTCAGTACCCTGCCGTCCGGTGCGATGATAGTCGATACCCCATTGTTGGCGCTGCGGATCACGTAGCGGTGCATCTCGATTGC
Source organism: uncultured Chitinophagales bacterium (assembly GCA_964572735.1). GTDB lineage: Bacteria > Bacteroidota > Rhodothermia > Balneolales > DATFMH01 > DATFNI01. The sequence goes on from CAZNHE010000013.1 coordinate 10,795, forward strand.
CAGGAGCCTTGCATACTCAAAATGCTGGAAATACCCGCTCGTGTAGCCCCACCATCCGTCGTTGGTTATTACGGAAATCAAATTCGCGCCATTACCCACGAAATGCCGGTTCCAGTTGGGGAAGACCGAATCGTAACATATGGCCGTCGATACCTTTGCATGAGGGGCAATCCGGAAAACGGTCGCCTTTTTCCCCCGGCCGAATCCCTGCAGATTTCCCCAGTCTATTCCAAAGGGAATAATCCGGCTGAGTACCTCCACAAAGGGAACCCGTTCGACAATGGGGACGAGTTTCGCTTTCCGGTATAAGTGCAGGGTGCCGTCAGGATAAAAGGCTGCTGCTGCGTTGTATACGTTGTAAGGCCGGCCCGTTGCCGTAGTATGAACAAGTTCCGGGGCTTTGTCCGGCTTGTAGAAATGGAAAAAAGCCGTTCCGGTGATGATGGTGGTATTCCATGCCCGGCTGCTGTCCCTGAGTATCTGGGTGATGGGGCTCGAAGCGTCAATGCCGGTCTGGATAGCATTCTCCGGCCACAGGATCAGACGGGTGGAATCGGTGCGCAGCGAGTCGGACTGATGCAGGATTTCCTGCAGCGGAATATAAGGATTCGGGTATCCCGACATCTCCAGGTAGGAGTTGTAATTGGGCTGAACCACTACCACCTGAACCGAACGGTTTGACCGCGTAGGGATATGACTGTACCATATCAGCGAGAAGATGATGGGAAGGATGATGATAACAAGTGCCGCTATGCCCGTTTTCTTGTGACCTGTGGCCAAAAACCGAAAAGCGAGATAGCTGATGTACACGATCCAGAACGTGACGCCGATCGTGCCGGTCCACGCAATAAATTCAACGAACCGCGGCGTCATTGCAAAAGCATTGCCCAGCGAGAGCCACGGCCAGGCCAGATCCCAGCGATAGATCAGATATTCGTAGGCGGTCCAGGTAGAAGCGGCCATCAGCGCCCCGGAAAAAGTCCCGCGTATTCGTCGCTTAAAAAGGTGGATAAAGAGGATCGGGAGCGTCATGAGGGCGCTGTTTCCGAGGATTGCGAGGATGCCGCCGATGAGGGTTGCCATCATGAGCCAATAGGTGACGATCACGTTCCAGATGAGGAAAGCAGGCCAGGTGTAGAACGCCGCGGAACGGGCGGTGGGGCAGCATTCGATAATCCGGAACAGCAGAATGAAGGCAACAGGTACAAAAAACGGAAATGGAAAAGGAGGATAACTCAGCCCCAGAAAAATGCCGGCGGTTATTGAAAGAGCCCATTTATTGTCCCAGAAATGCAGAAACAAATGCTTCATTCGCTGTAGTCCTTACCGGCGATCACCAGGGTTATTTCTCCTTTTATGGCGTCTCTTCGCGTGAGTTCGTCGCGCAGCAGGCCGAGAGGCATCCGGAGGATTTCCTCAAATTTCTTTGTCAGCTCCCGCGCCAGTGCTGCCAGACGGTCTTCGCCAAAGCAGGCGGTCAATTCATCCAAAAGACGGAGAATCCGGTGTGGACTCTCATAAAGAACAATGGTACGTTTCTCGTCCGACAGCTGATCAATCCGGGTTTTACGGCCCTTTTTGGCAGGCAGGAACCCCTCAAACACGAACCGGTCGGCCGGGAGTCCGCTGGCCATCAATGCCGTGGTTGCCGCACTGGGACCCGGGATCACAGAGACGGAAAATCCCTTCTTCCAGGCGGCGCGCGTTGCCAGAAAGCCGGGATCCGAAATGCCCGGCATTCCCGCGTCGGAAATGAGAGCTATATCATGGCCCGCGGCGAGCAGATCGGTCAGATGATCGACCTTTTGGTGTTCGTTGTGCTGATGAAAGGCGAAGCAGGGGGTGGAGATGCCGAAATGCCGCAGGAGGACCGACGAGGTACGGGTATCCTCGCAGGCGATATGCGAAACGCCTCTGAGCGTCTGAACGGCGCGTTCGGACAGATCTCCAAGATTTCCGATAGGCGTTGCCACAACAAAAAGGGTTGCCAAGATATAATCCTGATTTTCAAGTTAAACGAGAAAATAAACCGGAAAAATAGTATAATCCCCGTGAGTTCGAAATACTGTACCTTCAACAATGTATTCATCAAAAAATTATACATGAAAGCATTTAATCCTTCCGGTATTAACCATATCACATTGAGGGTCAACGACATTGACCGGTCACAGCATTTCTATGGCAAGGTGCTGGGGTTCCGGCTCGAAAAGAAGATGGGCCGGAGCATGGTCGTCTACCGGATCGGGGATGATTCACTGGTGATTGTAGAGGCGGAAACCAGCTATGATCGCGAATCGCGGGATTACCGGGTCGACCATTTCGGTTTTTATGTGGATTCTCCGCAGGAGGTCGATGCCATGACGGATTACCTCAAAGAAAATGAAGTAACCATTCTCAGCGGCCCGGCAAACAGAAAGACAGGGCGTTTTGTCTTCATATCCGACCCCGACGGCAACATGATTGAAATCTTCTGTGAAAATTCCGATCGGTGACAGCCGCTTTTCATTGTCTCTGCCCGCGGGTATGGGTTTTAGAATTGAGTCCACTCCGAAGAGTCCATTTTATGCAATTTGCCGCGAAGACGCCGGGACGCTAAGTTTCCAAATTATTATAAAAGCATTGGCTGTCGTCCGTATTCCCTCCGTGGTATTTTCGGGATTTTCGGAGCGGACTTGAAATTGTTTTGGGTATGTTATCATAAGCACGGAGGGTATCCGTTATACAAACCGGACGGAATACTTCCGAAAATAGCAAAATAACGCTATATTTGCGGCTTTCAGGGAATTTAATGGCTGGGTTATGGATATAACCGATATTAAACAACTCGAGCAGAGAGAGCAGGAGATTCTGGAGTACGTCATCCGGAATTTCATCGTAACGGCAAGTCCGATTGCCTCTAAGAAGCTGGTGGAAAAGCACCGTCTGGATATCAGTTCCGCCACGGTTCGAAGTGTCATGAACAGCCTCGAGAAGAAAGGATACCTTGACCGTCAGCACACTTCCTCAGGGCGCATTCCCACGGAAAAGGGATACCGGTTGTACGTGAACTCGCTGATGGAAATTTCCGGACTTTCCCGGTCCGACAGTGCCGCCCTGGAGGCATGGGAACGAATGCCGAATTCAAACCTGGATGATGCGGTCCGTTCAGCTACCCGAATGCTCTCGCGGCTTACGAACCTGCTGGTGGTCATCCTGGCCCCGCGTTTCGCCCAGGCCGTTTTCAAGAAGATTGAGCTGATCGACCTGAGTTCCACACGCCTTCTGATTGTACTGACGATCGAGAGCGGACTGGCCAAGACCGTCACGATGGAAGTGGAATCAGGGTTGGATCCCCAAAAACTGGACGCTATCGGCAGGATAATGAACGAACGACTCTCCGGTTTGCGTCTTTCCGAGATTGCGGAACACATCGACGAGATGCTTGCCGAGGCCAGTGAAGAAGATACTACCGGACTGATCCGTATCTTTATCGATTCGGCGGAAGTGTTATTTGAAGACAAACGGTTTCGCCAGTTTCATTTCGGCGGAGTCGAGTATATCGCCATGCAGCCGGAATTCAGCGATTTTGACCACCTGAAGAGCATTATAGAATTTGTAGAGGATGACGATCTTATCATCCACCTGTTTGACGATACCGAAGACAATATGAAAGTAAGCGTACGTATCGGTAAAGAAAACAAGATACAACAAATAGAGCATTGCAGCGTTGTTTCTGCAAATTATGCTATTGGAGAAGTGACCGGCACCATCGGGCTTGTCGGACCGACGAGGATGAATTATCCCCGTCTGATTAATCTCGTCGATCAGTTTACCAGTCGCTTTCATTCGCGTGCAACTTCATAGAACAGATAAATTGTTAAGAGGGGATTGCGATGAATAAACCGAAATCTGAACCCAGGAATACCGTTAACGTGGATACTTTTCGAAGAAGTGGAAAAGAGAATAATGATGAGAAGAAAGGAAATTTGGAGAACGAGATGGAATCTTCTAATCACCAGACATCGGAAGAGGTACAGAACAGCAAGGCAGATATGACGGAGGCGGGCCTCAGGGAAAAGGATCGGGAGATCGAGGCACTGGCGGCGGAGCTGGCCGACACCAAAGAACGGCTGTTGCGGAAAGCTGCCGAATTTGAGAACATGAGGAAACGGATGGCACGCGAACGGGTACAACTGTTTGAAGATGCCAGGATCGAAGCATTACGCGAATTCCTCCCGGTTAATGACGATCTTCAACGGGTGCTCGAGGCTTCACACAAGGAGGAATTGAATGAGAATTTCCTAAAAGGAGTGGAGATGGTCGCCGACAAGTTTGCCGGAGTCTTCCGAAAGTATGGCGTAGAACCCATTGATGAGGCAAATATCCCGTTTGACGTGAACCTGCATGATGCGATGATTAAACAACCGCCCCCCCGGGAAGACATGGAAAGCAACACCGTTCTGCAGATCCTTGAACCCGGATATAAGGTTAACGACCGGGTCATTCGTCATGCCAAAGTGATTGTGAGCGAGTAAAACAGATATCATGGCAAAAAGAGATTATTACGAAGTATTGGGTGTCGACAGAGATGCCTCTATGGATGAAATCAAAAAGGCGTACCGCAAAAAGGCACTGCAATACCACCCTGATCGCAATAAAGACGATCCTCAGGCCGAAGAGAAATTCAAGGAAGCCGCCGAGGCTTTCGATGTGCTCAAGGATCCCAATACAAAGGCACGATATGATCAGTTCGGCCACGCAGGCCTGAACTCGGGCGGGTTCCATGAACCTGACTTCCATAACATCAATATGGATGATATCTTCAGCCGTTTCAGCGACATCTTCGGGGGCGGTATTTTCGGCGACGATATCTTCGGAGGCGGAACGCGGACCCGGTCGCGCGGTCGCTCCGCCGGGACACCGGGCGACGATCTGAAGATCCGCCTCAGGCTTGATCTGGATGAGATTGCCTTTGGTACGGAAAAGAAACTGAAGGTAAAGAAATATATTACGTGCGAACACTGCCATGGCACAGGGGCGGAGACGGAAGAAGACTTTATGATGTGTCCGACGTGTAACGGCACGGGAGAAATCCGACAGGTGTCGCGCACGATGTTCGGCCAGTTCGTAAATGTTCAGCCTTGTCCGAATTGCCGGGGCGAGGGCCGGATCATCAGAAATAAATGTTCCAATTGCCGGGGCGAAGGCCGGATGAGAGGTGAAGAAACGGTGAAAGTGAGGATTCCCTCCGGTGTCCACGATAACAATTACATTACACTGCGGGGCCAGGGCAATGCCGGCCTCCGCGGAGGTGCAGCAGGTGATCTCATTGTGCTAATTGAGGAGAATGAAGACGAACGTTTCACCCGTGATGGCGACGACATTTATCACGATCTGCACCTGAGCATTCCTGATGTGGTGCTGGGCACGGAAATCGACGTGCCGACCCTGAAAGGAAAAGCCCGGCTGAAAATTGAACCGGGTACCCAGCCGGGCAAGCTGCTTCGCATGAAAGGCCGCGGAATAAAAGGCCTGAACACCAACGTGGCGGGAGACCAGTATGTCCGTATCCAGGTGTATGTCCCGACCAGAATCAGTGAAGAAGAACAGAAAATATTTGAAGAACTGCGAGGCTCCGAGCATATGAGCCCGTTTAATAAAGACGGACAAAAGAAGGATTTCTTTTCAAGAATAAAAGAAGCTTTCAATTAGGCAGGAGTGTTGAAGTGGGAGATGAATTCCTGGGAGAACTTATCTGCCAGGAATTCATCTCCTCATTGCCGTCCGCTTTAGCGGACGGACAAAGAAGCTGCCTTCTAACCGGGCTTTAGCCCATGAGACATGCTCTTTCTGTGTGGCTAAAGCCGATGGCAATGGAAGGCATTAAAATAGAAATGCATTTCATTAGACAAGCCTGATCTCAGACTATTTAGAATTTAGAGATTAGAATTTAGTGTTTAATCCATGTGCCTGGTTTCATCCTGCCACTGCAAATCAAAAGGTTTATCCCGGCCAAACTGCTGCGCCCTTCGTATCCATTTCCCATTCTGAAGAACCCGTACAAATCCCCGTTCCAAAGGCTCGGAAGGGTTGTGCCGCCGAAGGGACTGATCCAGCCGGTTATATCGCAACTGTTCTTCTGCGAGTCGGGTTTTTAGACGGTGCTGCAATCGCATCTTCAGCGTTTCAACGTGATCACGTGTGCGGTGTATCCTGTCTCGCACGGCCTGCAGGGCATATGATTCGATCAGGCGCCGGGCACGTTCACGACCCGCGTGCAGCCTGTCCTGAATCCTCGCAAGCAGCGTGCGGGCGAGATCGTCGACATAAAACCTGAGTTCGTTGATGTCGGGGACAGCCATGAGGGCCGCCTGGGTGGGGGTTGCGGCACGGACATCGGCAACGAAATCGGAAATGCTGAAATCGGTCTCGTGGCCAACGGCGCTCACGACCGGTGTCGGGCATGCGAAAATGGCCCGTGCTACCATCTCTTCATTAAAAGGCCAGAGATCCTCAAGCGAGCCGCCCCCGCGGCCTACGATCAACAGATCTACCGGCCGGGTTTCCGAAAAATACCGGATGCCTTTCACAATTTCGGATGCTGCGTTAATCCCCTGTACGCTTGCGTGATAAAGTATCACCCGAACCAGGGGATAACGATGCTCAAGAGTAGATGTGATGTCGTGGAAAGCCGCCCCTGTGCCCGAGGTGACCACACCGATCGTCTGTGGGAAAGAAGGGCTCTCTTTTTTATGTGATTCATCGAATAATCCTTCTTCCGTCAGCCTCTCTTTTAATTCCAGAAAGGCTTTTTGTAACGCTCCGACACCCGCCTGTTGGACAGACGTTACAATGAGCTGGTATTTTCCGTGCGGAGGATAAACCTGCAAATCGCCCCTGAGGGTCACCTGTCGGCCGTGCACCAGTTCGACATCGAGCATTCGGGCAGTGCTGCTCCACATAACGCAGGGCAATTGGGCGCGATCATCCTTCAAAGTAAAATAGACATGGCCGTTCGCACTGGTTTTCGGCTGGCTGATTTCCCCCTCAACGCTTATGCCCATGAATTCTTCCTCCAGAAGCAATTTGATCCGAAGAGTCAATTCGTGGACACTTAGTGTGATAGCTTCGTCAAAGGGCAGCATAAAAGAATGAGGATAGCTGTTAGACTTGAGTGAAAGATGAGAATAAAAGAAAAATGAATGATATGAAAGAGGACTCTGACCGCCGCCCGGCTTGATGGCCGTTATTTTTCGGTAGTTCTGCGGGATGGCATCGAACAACAGTGGGAAGTTAACCGGGTAGCCATGTATACTGATCCGGGTTCATCCAGGCCCTCAGAGACACGTTTTCCCCCAAAAACGCGGCCTTTATTTTTGGATCATTTAGCAATCCGATCTAGCCGTCTTTACTCGAGACTGGCCGGAATTGCGATAACCTGTTTCCTGATGCGATTTGTTGTAAACCGGAAACGAATTTTTCTGACTGCTCCTGTCAATTGACAGATATGATTGCAAAAGAAACGCCGGCGGCACAATAGTCGCCCCTGGTCCCGGCTGTTAGAGCAGGATTATGGAGGTGGTACGAGTGAACCGGTTTTGGTTGCAAGAATCCAAATATGTGAGTTCGATACAGGAAAGGTGATATTGTAGAGAGAATGAGTAACCTTACAATGTTGCCGCGGATGAAGCAGGTATTTGAAACTCACATTAAACGATAAAAAAAAGACATTTTTATCTGATTTAGATTTCATCTATATTTCGACAACGAAAGATCGTAATTTTAAAATGCTTCATTTAACAGAGATAACAATCACTTAAAGCTTTTCGATAAGTTCGGCCCCGGCATGCGGCAAAGGATAAAAGTAAATACCTGGCCGTTTTTCAAAGGACTCAAATTGAAAGTTAACTATGATCGCAAATATCCCGGATGAAGAAAAAGAGGTACTTTACCCGGCGGACCGGCGCCAGTATATCGGGTTGAAGGCTGGTACCTGGGTTGTTATTGGTATATTAATTATTATTTTTATTGGAGTTCCATGGCTCCAGTATCTGGTATTCGGGTTACCGCCAGATCCTTCTGCGTCGTTTCCTCCACTTACTCCGGGGGATCCCACGGGTTTCCCGGCGTGGATTAGTGTCACACACTGGGTGAATTTTCTCTTTTTAACGCTGATCATCCGCAGCGGCCTTTCCATTCTGTTTGATCACCCAAGGCTATACTGGAATGACGGCTGTTATCCTGCAAGTGAATGGATTCGATTCACTCCCCTGAAGGTACCCAGGGACAGACTCTGGACCGCAAAAGATGATGCGAGGTACATTAGTCCCCTGCTGGGCCTGCCGGGTTTTCGTCACACGGTAGGACTTGCAAGATTGTGGCATTTTCTCGTGGTTCCTTTTTTCATACTGAATGGAGCCGTTTTCATTGTTCTATTATTTTCTACCAATCAGTGGCAGCGCCTGGTACCCACGACATGGCAGATCCTGCCTGATGCCTGGAATGTTCTTGTTCATTATGTGACTTTCAATTTTCCAATAGAGCCGAATGGGTTTTATCACTATAATGCCCTGCAGCAGCTTGCTTATTTTAGTGTCGTTTTCATCCTTGCTCCGCTGAATATACTCACCGGGCTGGCAATGTCGCCCGCCATAGGAAACCGGCTTCACTGGTATCCTAAATTATTTGGGGGCCGCCAAAATGCCCGTTCCATTCATTTCCTGGTGATGATTTCCTATGTGGGGTTCGTTATTATCCACGTTGCCCTGGTTGCAGCCACCGGGTTAAAACGTAATATGAATCACATCACATTAGGAACAGACGATCCTGACAATCCGTTGGGACTGTACATTGGTATAGCGATCGTGCTGGCTGTCATCGCTGCCTGTTTCATTGCCTACTGGCTTGCCTGGCACAAGCCCCGGGCCGGCCAGCGTGTACAGAGAGCACTTAATGAGAATCTGTGGCGGGCCTCTATTAACCTGTTTAAGCCAAGGCCTCATTTTAAGAAAGAAGATATATCCCCTTACTTCTGGGCGAATGGGAAGCTGCCGACTTCTGAAAAGTATAAGAAACTGCTTGAGAATGATTTTAAGGACTACAGGCTGAAAATAGGCGGCCTGGTCGCTAACCCGGTTGAGTTATCCATGGATGACATTAAGAAGATGAGAATGGAGCGAAATATCACCATGCACCATTGCATCCAGGGATGGACCGGCGTGGCGGAATGGGGAGGAGTGCCTCTCCGTGACATTGTGGAATTGGTGAAGCCTTTTTATAATGTGAAGACGGTAGCCTTCTTTTCATTCGGCGAGGGACTTTTCGGCGGGGTCTATTACGATACACATACCCTCGATAACTGCATGAAACCTCAGTCACTGCTTGCCTGGGAAATGAATTATAAACCGCTTTCGGAAGTCCATGGAGCGCCCCTGCGTATACGCATAGAAAACCAGTTGGGTTATAAAATGGTTAAGTGGATTGAATCGATCGAGTTCGTGGAATCACACAAGAACGTCGGGAAAGGATTCGGCGGAAAAAACGCAGACGACGAATATTTCGATCTGGTTGCCAATACGTAGAAGGCATTCTTCGTTAGACTATACCGGTGATCATCAGAGAAGAGTCAGGAAAATGTTGATAGATAATCATGGCAGAACGGTTAATTATTTGCGCCTGGCGGTAACCGACCGGTGCAATCTTCGTTGTACTTACTGTATGCCGCTGCAGGGCCTCGACTGGATTCCCCGAAAAGAGCTTATGACTTTCGAGGAGATGATGCGGCTTTGCTCTTTGCTGGTGAAAATGGGTGTGGAAAAAATCCGTATCACCGGTGGAGAACCGTTCGTCAGAAAAGGTATCCTGCAATTTCTGACGGATCTTTCGAAACTGGATGGACTGCGACAGATCACGGTCACCACTAATGGCGTTTTAACGGCGCCCTTGGTCCCGGAGTTGAAAAGGGTCGGCATCCATTCAGTTAACCTGAGCCTGGATACGCTGGACCGTGACCGGTTTCGCTCTATTGCCAATCGTGATGAATTTCTCAGGGTGCTGAGAACATTGGAAGAGCTTCTTTACCACGATATACCGGTGAAGATAAATACGGTAGTGATGGAAGGCAGAAATACGCAGGATATCATTCCTTTGGTGGAATTGGCCCGAACGCTGCCGGTAAATATTCGTTTCATTGAGGAAATGCCGTTCAACGGCACAGGTAACCCTCATTCGGCACTACATTGGAATTATAAGCGTATCCTCGAGGTCATAAAGGAAAGATTTCCCGACATCCAAAAGATTCCCGATCCGCCGTTTTCGACTTCTTACAATTACCAAATCCCCGGTTTCAAAGGAAACGTAGGCGTCATAGCTGCCTGGACTCGCACCTTCTGCGGTACCTGTAACCGGATTCGCATCACCCCGGTGGGTATGTTGAAAACGTGCCTGTACGACGGCGGAGTGCTCGACATAAAACAGGCAATGCGTGAAGGGAAGAGTGATGATGATGTCCGGATGTTGCTCCTGAAAGCCATCGGCATGAGAGCAAAGGATGGATGGGAAGCTGAAAAAAACCGGATGAAAGGAAAGCCGGCTCATGAATCGATGGCAACGATCGGTGGATGAGAGAGCCGATTCTCAAAAACAGATCCATGGTAAACGTTGAAAAAGCTGAAAAAATAATCCTCTCGCAGGTCAGGGATTTCGGTGCTGAAAAGATCCCGTTTGAATCGGCATTGGGAAGAGTTTTGGCGGAAGATTTACGGGCCGACCGGGACCTGCCTCCGTTCGACCGCGTGACGATGGATGGTATCGCTATTCGTTTTGAAGCCTTTCAAAAGGGAATCCGTTCTTTCAGGGTGAAAGCTACCCAGGCTGCCGGCGAGCCTCCCGTCGATATCGTGCAGGATGACGAATGTATCGAGATTATGACGGGCGCGGTCCTGCCGGGAACAACCGATACCGTTATTCGCTATGAAGATATTGATGTGAAGGACGGACTGGCCGTTGTGAAAGAAGTCCCGGTTAAAAAGGGACAAAGCCGGCATCCCAGAGGCAAAGACAGGAAACAGCAGGAAGTTGTCGCCGCCGCCAGTCAGTTTGTCACGCCTGCTTTGATAAGCATGGCCGCCTCCATCGGAAAAACGGAATTATCCGTCAGGAAACTTCCGAGGATCGTCATCATTTCATCGGGCGACGAATTAGTCGAAGTAAACGAGCCGCCTTCACCCTGGCAGATAAGGCGTTCCAATAATTATACCATAAGGGCTGTCCTGCAAAGATATGCTTTACAGGCGGATATGCTGCATATCCCGGATGATCCCGGAATAATCCGGCGGCAGCTCGAGGATTGCCTGAAGAAGTATGATGCCATCCTGATCAGCGGCGGGGTATCAAAGGGGAAGTTCGATTATGTGCCGGAGACCTTGCAGGATTTGTCGGTGGCCAGGCTTTTTCATAAGGTCCGGCAAAAGCCGGGAAAGCCGTTCTGGTTTGGAAGCCACCCCGATGGCCAGTTGATCTTCGCTTTTCCGGGCAATCCTGTCTCCACTTTTATGTGCCTGCATCGCTACTTTTTACCATGGCTGAAAGCGTCGGAAGGAGTTATGCCAGGCCGAAATCTCTATGCCCGGCTGAATGAAGATGTCGCGTTCTCCGCTCCTCTGCAGTATTTTCTACAGGTAACCTTGCAGGTCGATGAGGAGGGCTGTTTGCTTGCGACCCCGGCGGAAGGGAACGGCTCCGGAGATTTTGCCAATTTGGTGGTTGCCGATGCTTTCATGGAACTGCCTCTGGAGCAGCAGCACTTCAACAAGGGAGAAGTTTACCGGATCTGGCCTTTCAACCGCTGATTCGTCAAATCCAAAAAAACAGAAGATGTAATCTATAACCCGGTTTAAATCGTGCTCATGAATGATCTTTCACACATAGACAAGCAGGGGCGTCCGGCGATGGTCGACGTGGGCGCGAAGAACGTTACCAGGCGCATTGCCCGGGCAAGGAGTATTGTGGTGCTTCCGGAAGAGGTATTGGAAAAGTTGCAGGATGGGGAAATCTCCACTCCGAAGGGCGCCGTATTTCAGACGGCCGTGATAGCAGGAATCATGGCGGCAAAGAAAACCGGTGAACTCATTCCGCTTTGCCATCCTCTGGGACTGGAAAATTGTGAAGTGATGATCACGATTAATGATGAGCAGGAAGTGGTTATCGACTGCACGGCAAGCATCGCAGCCAAAACGGGGGTGGAAATGGAGGCACTTACAGGTGTCTCTGTGGCGGCACTCACCATATATGATATGTGCAAAGCACTGAGCCACGACATTGTGATCAGGGAAACAAAACTCATGGAAAAGACAGGTGGTAAAAATGATTTCAAAAGAACATAAAAAACACAGCTTTTTGACGAAGCCTTCCTATGGTAATTTCGGACGTAATGAATGGGCGTTTACAGGCACGATCTGCTCTACGATAAAAGGGCTGGCAAATACCATTATCCAGACTTTGTCGATGGATTATAAATGCGCCTATATAGATGCACAGCATGGCGGCGATGACGAAAATGCGCTGCCGGGACGACTGGAAGCGGGCGCCACAACGGAGTATATCCGGCATCCCCATCATCATCAATTCAATTATAATAAAGAGTACAGTCGGCTTCAGTTGCGCAGGTTCTTCACAGATACGGATTTGGTACTGGTGAATGGAAATCATCATGAGGCCAAAGCGCAGGTGGTGATTATAGATCCGGTGAAGGAATCATCTCTTAAAAAGAGATTGGAACAACTTACAAATGTACAATTAATCCTGCTGGCTGACGGTGCAGATGAAGTATTCGGCTTTGTAAAGGAAACTCAACCTTTATGGGAGCAGCTTCCTGTTTACCGGTTAAGTGAAACTGACAAGATTATTCAATTTTTCCGTACCCGCCTGCAACAGGCAAAACCGAAAGTAAACGGCCTGGTATTAGCTGGAGGAAAAAGTGTGCGTATGGGTCGCGATAAAGGGCTGATGAAATGGCATGGAAAGGAACAGCGCTATCATATGGCAGATATATTGGAAGATTTTTGTGATGAAGTCTTTATCTCGTGCCGGCCGGAACAGGAATCTGAAATCGCTGAAGGATATAAAACACTGACCGATACTTTCATCGATTTGGGACAATACGGCGCGATCCTTTCCGCATTCCGGACACAGCCTGATCGTGCGTGGCTCATCGTAGCCTGCGATTTACCGCTGGTGGATGCCGGCGTTATCGAAACATTGGTACAACATAGAGATACGGCCGCCACGGCAACCGCCTATGAAAGTCCGGGTGACGGACTTCCGGAGCCGTTGATAGCTGTTTGGGAACCGAAAAGTTACCCGGTGCTGCTCGCTTTCCTGTCCCAGGGATATTCCTGTCCCCGGAAAGCGTTGCTCAACAGCGAGCCGCACCTGTTGAAAGCCGAAAATCCGGATGTGCTGCGAAATGTAAATACTCCCGACGAAGCGGAAGAAGTGAAAAGATTGCTCAGTGGAGAACAACTCACGGCATAAGAAGTCGCGAATACCGGAGCTGTATCGAATTTGTGATGAAAAAGTCCTCGTGATCCTTGCAAAACCTTCGCATTCCTTGTGGTAAAGGAGAAGAACCACCCATACTTACCTGGCCTCTTCCGTCCCCTTGAGGGGACCACAGGGGTGTTCGACAAGTGCTAATATCAGGCAATGGGGATGAAAATGGGAGCTGTATACTTTTCCCACAGCATACACCTGGCTTGCCCCGATCCATCGGAGACACCCACCTGCACCTCCCTCAAGGGAGGATAAGAGTCGGCCATTTTTACAAATCATTCCATTACCCTCACGGATGCGCGCCGACCCAAACCTCTCCGTCGGCAAACACCTCCTTCTTCCAGATAGGCACCGTTTGTTTGAGCGTATCGATGGCATAACGGCAGGCATCAAACGTATCTTTACGGTGTGGGGCGGCAACAGCAATAACAACCGCTATTTCACCTGTTTTCAATATGCCTGTTCTGTGGTGAATCAATATGTTTTCTATCGACCATTTATCCAGTATGTATTCTGCGATCTTTCTCATTTCCTTCAAAGCCATACTCTCGTAAGCTTCGTATTCAAGCCGCAAGACCTTCTTGTCTTCAGTCACGGATCTCACTGTGCCTGTGAACAGGTTAACGCCGCCGCATCGGGGTGACGTTACCCGCTCAATACAGGTTTGGATATCCAGTGGTTCGGGAGAAATTTTTATATCAATCATGTCGGATTCTATAGCGGTGAGGTTATCCGCCGCTTACCGGAGGGATAATCGCGACTTCATCACCTTCCTGAATGACATCGTCCGAGGACGCATATCCGTCATTCACAGCAATAAGATAAGAATCCAGCTGCTTCAAAGGGGGATATTTCGATTCCAGGAAGGCCTTCAGTTTTCCCACAGTAAGTTCTTCAGGAAAATTTATTACCGCTGAATCGGTCTTGAATATATCTTTGGCGATGCCGAATGGCAAGATGTTAATTTCCATCATCAGTCATCAGTTTCTGCAAAAATCAGAATGAATGGTGATTAAGGGTCCAGTGCCTGGAAAAAAGACCGGGCCGGCAGACATTCATAGGATGGCTGCGGATCGAGCCTGATCGCCGGGCGGAAATTCGTATGGCCGTTTCTGAAAACAGTCATGCATAATAGTACGATTCAAATGTAAATAATAGATGTAAATACCATTTGATGGCAGGCTGGCGAAGGTCAGGGTTGTGGTTCACGTTCCTGGGGTTTGTCACCTTCTTCTTCACCCTTCTCTCCGTGGGTTGACTGATCGGAGCCTTCTTCTTCCTCCTGTGGGGAAACGCGGAGCCATCCTAACGAATGCAGGATCAAAACGGGTATGGCAACAACGACGACGGTAAAGACGATGATGGCGGCTATTCCCAACAATTGTGCCAGCAACTGATCGACATGCCCGTATATCAACCCCGGCTCGGGGGTTGGCGTGACGGGATATTTTGAAGTGATCTTCGGGGAAGTAAAAATCCCGACGGCCAGCATACCCAGGATGCCGCCGGTTACATTCATGGTGACATATTCGGTCGGATCATCAATATCCAGCCAGGCCAGAACGCGGATGGATCCTAATGTCACCAAACCGGCAATAGTTCCGATAACGGCCGCTGCCCAGGGCGTGATGATACCACAGGAAGAAGTAACGGCGACATTGGCTGTTAACAAACCTACGATAGTAGTCCGGAGCTCCGCTTTATCAGTTAGAATCCAGGATCCGAGCATTGCCGTTACCACACCGAATCCTCCGGCCAGGGCCGTGTTCGCAACTACCAGGGCAATGGATCGGGAGGCCTTCATTGCCAGGCCGGCATTGAAGGCGAAAAATCCCAGCCACAATATGAAAGCCCCCAAAAAAACCAAGGGCATGGAACCGACGGCAAAAGCCCGTTTCTCATTATGCAGAAAGCGGCCCCTGCGTGGTCCCATCACCAGCGTAACAATAAGGGCGCAACACCCTCCGCAAAGCTGTACATAGCCCGATCCGGTATCATAAACAGGCGTTTTCAACTGGGCCAGCCATCCTCCGCCTTTGATCCAGTGGCCGACCACGGGAAAAATGAATGCCGAGATGATGATGGTAAGAATGACAACGGCTATGAGTTTTATCCGCTCGGCTCCGGTTCCGGTAATAAGCGTTGCCGGAGTATCGGCGTAGGCCATGGTGAAAGCGAGAATAGCCGCAAAAGGAACCGTCTTATTTGCCAGGGAATGGAAAGAGGACAGGTCATTGATAAGCTCCGGTGCAAATCCCGACAACCCGATCAGAGCATTCCCGTTGCCAAACATCAGTCCGAAACCAATCGGCCAGAATACAACCAGTTCAATGCACAAAATGATCAGGTTATGGCTGAGGGTGTCTACCGTGTTTTTATGCCGGCACATACCTGCCTCATAAAACCCGAATCCGCCGTGCATGAAATAGACGAACAGTGCGGCTGTAATCGTCCATGCAGCATTGATATTATGAGTTACGGTTTGAAATGGCATCAGCCATAAAGTTCTTTCGGTTTATTTCCATGGATAACCGAAGGCCCTGTATTATCTGTTCCCCCTGAATAGGATAGAGACGAAGTGATGAATAACCGGAAACCTCTCAGAAAGGATTTACAACAGCTTGTACAGAGTAATACCCACAGGTTCTTCAGGAGAGGTTTCATCCTTATTTCCTGCTCTTGTTGGAGAGGATAAAAAAAGCCGGTCTCATGGAAGACCGGCTTGTAGTGGAGGGATATGTATAGGAGGATATTAATTAAGATAACGCATATATGATTGATTCGTTTCTTTTATTTCCGAGATTATAATTTTCTATTGTGGATCCGCCTTTGATGATCCCCAATCGCTGCAAAGGCGGATTCTGCTATGACTTTTTTAGAAAGGTTACCGGGTCAAACGACCGGTTTCCAACAACATGCGGCTCAGGCATCTCATCCATGATCATTAAGTGATGAATGGCTGCCAGCCGGGTACTCCGGTTAGGAGTTGCAACGGCCGCAATTTTATTATCGGAGACATAATAGGCCATGAAATCATCATTTTTCACGTCTCCGTCTATGATCAGGTCGTCCCAGCCTTTGGCATAACCGAGATATTTGATTTTGGCCTCTCCCTGATTAGACCAGAAGAAGGGGATGCTTCTGAAAGGAACCTGTTTTCCCAGCATGTTATGGGCAGCTATGCGGCCATGCTGCTGGGCCAGCCGCCAGTGTTCGATACGAACGGGCCGATTGGCGTTTTTCCAGTATGGGAACCATGCGATGTCTCCGGCAGCATAGACATGATCGGCAGCCTTCAGGTTCTGGTCGACTCTCACGCCGCCATCCTTTTCGAGGGGAAGCCCCTTTATGAATCCCGTATTCGGACGTACGCCGATCCCGACTAAAACCAGGTCGGCGTCCAGAGTTTCCCCGTTCTTTAGTACGACTTTTCGGACGTTCCCATTTTCGCCCTTAAATTCCACAGCCGTAGTTCCGAGTGAAAAGCGAACTCCGGTCTTCTCGTGTTTATCCTGGAACCAGGCGCCGATTTCGTCACCGAATACTGCACTGAAGGGGGCTTCTTCTATAGAAACCACGTGGACATCGACACCCCGCTTTCTCAGGCTCGCGGCCGTCTCCATCCCGATGAAGCTCGATCCGATGATTACGGCTTTTTTGCCTTTTTCGAGTTTCCCGATAATTTGGTCGGCATCGTCAAAGCTGCGCAGCGTGAATACGTTGTTCAGGTCGTTTCCGGGAATATCCAGTGTCCGCGGGAGGCCGCCCGTGGCTATGAGTACCTCATCATAATGCTGGGTGGCGCTGTCGGCAAAAGTAATGATCCGGCTCTCCACATCGACTTCCCTGACCACCCGGTTGCGGGTGAGTTCTATGTCGTATTTTCCATAAAAACCATCGCCGCGCAAAGGCATCCATTCTTCTTTGGCATCGCCGCTCAGGTATTCCTTGCTTAGGTTGGGGCGGTCGTACGGAAGACGATCCTCATAGCTGATCATAAAAATACGGCCTTCAAAACCCAGCCGGCGCAGCGTCTCGGCGGCCGATTCACCAGCGGCTCCGGCTCCGACGATCACGAAGTCGCGCGTATCGTTTTGGATGTTCAGATGGCCCATTTTCATAATCCGATGGCTGGGTGTATCGTCGGGGACTTTTACGACGATCTTGCCATCCCGCTCATGAATCGGATAGGTGGGCAATCCATCCAGGGCCGGAGGTTCGTTATTATCCCCGTTCGTCACATCGAACTCGGCGTGATGCCATGGACAGATGACCTGGTTGCCCCGGAGGGAACCCTCTGCCAGAGGTGCCCCGTAATGGGTGCAATGGGCACCAAGTGCATAATAGTGGTCGTCCACCCGGCACAAAAGTACCGGTGTTTCACCCACTTCCACCTGAATCATCTCACCATTTTTCAGTTCATCAACGCCGACTACCGCTTTTTCCGTTACACTCATGATTTTCCTATATGTAAAAAGTTCAGTTTAATCGTTGTCGTACAACATATTCCGTCTATTATACATTCCTTTATAGAAAGGATAAAGGGGATTTTGCGGGTTGAGCAGGATCGGGTATATTTCATGGATATGGAATATGGTTCGGATAAACAGGAAAATATGGCAGAGACAGCAACAACTCCCGATCTCCTGATCAAAAATGTGCGGATAGTGTCGGAGAAGGAAACGGACCGGCCGGTCGACCTGAGAATCAGGGAGGGCAGGATCGCGGAGGTTTCGGAAGGTATTGTTCCAGAAACGGGGGAGGAGGTCAAAGACGCGGAAGGGGCGTTTGTTTCTCCGGGATGGATGGACATGCATGTTCATCTGCGGGAACCGGGATATGAGCATAAGGAAACGATTGAATCCGGTTGCCGGGCCGCAGCCTTCGGCGGTTTCACGGCTGTGGCATGTATGCCCAATACCAATCCACCCATCCATACCCGCGATGTGGTCGAATATATCAAAGGAAAGGCGGCCCCCCTGCCGGTCGACGTTTATCCGATTGCCTGTGTTTCCAAAGAACGAAAGGGGCAGAGCATCACTGAAATGGCCGATCTTAAAGAGGGCGGGGCCGTTGCCTTCAGTGACGACGGGGATCCGGTGTACAACCCGGCCCTTATGCGGATTGCGCTGCAATATTCCTCCATGCTGAATATGCCGGTTATCAATCATGAGGAAGACCTCGATTTATCACGTCCTGGATATATGAATGAGGGAAAGGTCTCGGCCCGGCTCGGACTGGAGGGTACGCCGGGAATCGCAGAAGAGGTGATGATCGCCCGCGACATCATGCTGGCGGAATTGACCGGTGGACATATCCATGTAGCCCATATCAGCACCCGGAAGGCAGTGGAACTGGTGCGCCAGGGAAAAGCCCGCGGGGTCAAAGTGACTACAGAGGTATGTCCCCATCATTTTGACCTCACGGATGAAGAGATCGACCGGCAGAATTTCGATACCAATTATAAGATGCATCCGCCGTTGCGTACCGAAGATGACCGGCTGGCGATGATCGAGGGTCTCAAAGACGGTACCATCGATGTTATTTGCACCGACCATGCCCCTCATGCTATTGAAGAGAAGGATCAGGAATTTATCGCCGCACCCAATGGGATTACCGGACTGGAAACCTCATTTGGAATCGCCGGCCGGCATCTGCTGGCTACCGGAGTCCTGACGTTACCGGGGCTTATAGATAAAATGGCGGTTAATCCCCGGGAAATCCTTCATCTTCCCATTCCCAAAATAAAACCCGGAGAACCTGCAAACATCACCCTTTTTGATCCGGATGTGAAATGGAGATATGAAAAGCGCCATATTCATTCGCGGTCGGTGAATACCCCGTATCTGAACACGGAGTTGCACGGTAAAGCGCTCGGCATTTACAACAAAAGCCGCTGGGTCTGGAATGGAAGAGATTAAAGATTAGAAAAATCAGGGGATAGAAAGGTGAAAAAACCGTCTCCCTGCTCACGCCACTCCTCGGAGGATGTTCATTCCTGCAATTGAATTGCTCCGACAGACCAGGGAGGGACGATTATAAATAAGAAACGGGGATGCCCCGGCTCTTATGCGATCTCCACCAATTCGATATCGAAATAAAGATCCTTTCCGGCAAGCGGATGGTTGGCATCGAGCACAACGCTTGACCCCTGAACATCGGCAACAACGACATTAAACACGTGTCCGTTTTCCCGTTTTACCTGGAGCTGCTGGCCTACCCTGGGATCAACATCCGCGGGGAATTCTTCCTTCTTCACCGTAACCATCATATCGTCGCGGCGCGGACCGTACGCCTGTTCGGCCGGGATGTGGATGGATTTTTCTTCTCCCGGTTCCATACCGGTCACCGCTGCTTCGAAACCAGGGATCATTTGCCCCTTCCCGAGTTCAAATTCCAGGGGTTCACGTTCACGGGAACTGTCGAACACGGTGTCGTCTTGGAGCTTACCGGTATAGTGCACTTTTACGGTATCGCCTTTTGTTGCTTCTGCCATTATATATAGATGGTTATCGAAAATGAATGGTTATGATTAGGGAATCAATATGTGCAAAAGGTAACGCACAATTGCCGTGCATGCAAAAAATGCCTTTGAATGCTGTTTCAAGCCTTTTCTATAAGGAAAAGCGGCGGCAAATCGTTCATCATAGCACCGGACGCCTTTCGATGTGTTTTGGAGGACGACCTTATCCTGCAGAAAGATCAATGCATTCAATAGATATCGTTTATGAGTACCCGTCAGGTCGTACCCGGTCAGAGCTCTTTCATTATTTCGGAAAATATCCGGTAGGATTTCACACGGTCTTCGGCATCATAAATATTGGTAACCGCCATAATCTCATCGACTCCTGTCCGGGATAAAAAGTCCCGGGTTTTCTCTTTTACGGCCTCTTTACTGCCTATAAAAGAATATTTCAGCATTTGTTGCACAGAGGGGTTTTGCAATACCGTGCGTAGTTCCGGCGTCATTTCAGTAGGCTTGTGCAGGTATCCCCTGTTGCCGGTAAAGATGCCGAGAACCATACGAATCAGCGTGGTGGAAAGCTTCTCCGCCTCCTCATCGGTATCTGCCGCAATAACGTTGACGCCGGCAATGGTATAAGGTTCCTGCAGGTTTTGGGAAGGCTGAAATTCATTATAATAGATTTTAAGAGCGTCGAACAATTGAGAAGGGGCAAAGTGGCTGGCAAAAGCGTAGGGAAGTCCTCTTTTCGCAGCCAGATGTGCGCTATCGGTACTGGAACCCAAAAGATAAACAGGCACCTCCACACCCTCGGCAACAGGAACCCTTACTTTGGCTCTGCTATTGTCCCGCGAGAAATACTGCTGAAGCTGATCCATTTCTTCCGGGAATCGATACACAGCCTGCATTCTGTCGGGACGGATGGCATTGGCGGTTACCTGATCGGTGCCCGGGGCTCTCCCCAGGCCAAGATCTATGCGATTGGGATACAGAGAACCCAAAGTTCCGAATTGCTCGGCCACAATAAGTGTAGAATGGTTCGGCAGCATGATTCCGCCGGAACCTACCCGTATCCTTTTCGTTCCTCCGGCGATATGGCCGATCAGAACGGATGTCGCCGAACTGGCAATGCTGATCATGTTGTGGTGTTCCGCCAGCCAAAACCGGGTATAGCCGAATTCTTCCGCCTTTTGCGCCAGACGGAGGCTCTTTTTAAAGGTTTCCGCAGGAGTACTTCCATCGGAAACAAAGTCCAGTTCCAGCAGGGAATAACGGGTATTTTTCAGATCGTGCGCCATATCAATCGTATAATTACAGGTTCTGTGAGATTCGGACATTCCAAAATAAAAAAACAGGCTCATCAAGTCCCCTGATAAGCATCCGATATTGTATCATGATTTTGATGTTCAGGTGGTAATTTTCTTCTCCCCTGAAGTTTAGCCGGATATATCCTTCCGAATCCTGGACGGGAGATGGGGTCACCCGGGTCTACATCTCCCGTTATTTTCCGGAACAGAGCAGAGGGGCATTCCGTTGTTGAATTTAATTTCCAGAGTATGTATTTAGCCCGATTTATTCATCTGTAACAAGATTTGGACAAAATGGATCGTAAAAGGGAACTAGGGACATCAGGTTTATGGGTGTCTCCTTTGGTTTTCGGCGGGAATGTCTTTGGCTGGACTCTCAATGAATCAGCGTCTTTTAAGATGTTAGACGCATTTGTGGATGCGGGTTTTAACTTCATTGACACCGCGGACAGCTATTCAAGATTTGTGCCGGGCAACCGGGGTGGAGAATCGGAAACCATCATCGGAAATTGGCTGAAGAAAAGCGGTAAGAGGAAAGACGTAATCATCGCAACCAAGCTCGGCTCGGACATGGGAGACGGCAAAAAGGGCCTGGGTGCCGGGTATATGAAGCAGGAGGTGGAAGCCTCATTAAAAAGGCTGGGAACCGATTATATCGATCTCTATCAATCTCATCATGATGATCCGCAAACACCTGTTTCAGAAACGATGACCGCGTTCAATGATTTGATCAGAGAAGGGAAGGTACGCTGTATCGGCGCATCCAACCTGAGTGCCGAACGAATTAAGGCCTCCAATGATTTCGCACGTGCGAATAATCTGGCGCCGTACGTCAGTCTTCAGCCATTGTATAATTTATACGACCGGCACAAGTTCGAAACGGAATATGCAGAATTAGTGCAGAATGAATCTCTGGCAGTGATTCCTTACTATGCCCTGGCAAGCGGTTTTCTCTCCGGAAAATACCGGAGCGAAGCGGACCTGAACAAGAGCAAGCGCGGCCGTGGCGTGAAAAAGTATCTGAATGAAAGGGGATTCAGGATCCTGGCCGCAATGGATGCTGTTGCAGAAGAGCAAAATGTGCCCGTATCGGAAATAGCTATTGCCTGGTTGTTGCATAAGCCGTTAATTACCTCGCCTATTGCAAGCGCCACCGGCGAACAACAACTGAGTGAACTCATCCATGCAACGACTTTAAAATTGAATGCCGCGCAGATGGCGCTGCTAGACAGGGCGGGCGCTTTCTGACTATTTACAACCAGCGAACTATGGAATTAGGATTAATCACCTTCGCGGACATGGAGCCCGAAACGCTGCCGGGAAGAGGCATAAATGCACATCAGCGCATTCGGGATCTGATGGAAGAAATTCAGCTGGCCGACCAGTTGGGTCTGGATGTATTTGGCGTTGGTGAGCATCATCGTCCGGATTATGCTGTGTCGTCGCCGGCCGTAATATTGGGGGCAGCGGCAGTGGTCACAAAAAATATAAAACTCACAAGTGCTGTAACAGTATTGAGTTCGGACGATCCGGTCCGGGTATTCCAGAATTTCACAACGGTAGATCTTTTGTCGGGCGGCCGGGCGGAGATTATGGCGGGCAGAGGCTCTTTCATAGAATCCTTCCCTTTATTCGGCTACGATCTGGAAGATTATGATGAACTGTTCGCCGAGAAATTGGATCTGCTATTGAAACTTAATAAAAACGAAAAGCTTTCCTGGAAGGGGAAACACCGGCCTTCAATCGAGGGGCGCGGTGTTTATCCGAGACCTTATCAATCCTCAATTCCTGTCTGGCTGGCGGTAGGAGGTACCCCTGCGTCTGCCGTGCGGGCAGCCACACTCGGACTTCCGCTGATGTTGGCCATCATTGGCGGCAGGCCCGATCAGTTCGTTCCTTTTGTGAGCCTGTACCGGGAAACGGCAGAAAAAACCGGCAAAAATTTGGGCAATTTGCAGATGGGTATCAACAATCATGTATATGTGGGTGAAGATTCCCG
Source organism: uncultured Chitinophagales bacterium (assembly GCA_964572735.1). GTDB lineage: Bacteria > Bacteroidota > Rhodothermia > Balneolales > DATFMH01 > DATFNI01. The sequence goes on from CAZNHE010000013.1 coordinate 34,094, forward strand.
GAAGGCAGGCGAGGAGTTCTATCCCTACTATGCGGAAATGATGAACCGGATAGGCCGTGAACGGGGATGGCCGCCTCTTTCATATTCCCGGTTTGAGCATTCCCGTTCTCCGGAAGGTGCTTTAATGGTAGGCAGTGTACAGCAGGTTATTGATAAAATATTGTACGAACACGAACTGTTTGGCAACACCCGTTTCCTGGCACAGGCTAGTGTGGGGAACGTACCTCACAAGATGGTCATGAAATCTATAGAATTGTTCGGAACCAGGGTGGCACCCATAGTAAGGAAGGAAATAGACGGTCAAACGGGATCAACGGAAGAGAGGAGGAAGGATTAAGAATCGGAAGCTTTACGAATCCGCTTTACCTGTTGCCCGATGCCTTACCGGAAAATTCACTGAATTGGCTATGAAACAAAGTTTATTCGCTTCTTTGTGAAGGTCATCGAGCCGGTCGAGCATGTCCGCATTCCTGACGGTCACGACCGGATTTAAGATCACCTCTTTGAATCTGCCGGCTCCGTCCGCCGATTCTTCCATGATTCCTGTCGGTTGATCGGTATAATCCGTAACCACGATGCCGTTATCCGCACATAAATGCAGGAACCAAAGCATATGGCAGCCTGCAAGAGAAGCAACCAGAAGTTCTTCCGGATTGTATTTTGTCTTATCGCCAAGAAAGGAAGGATCGGAAGAAGCGTAGATCACCGGCTTATTTTCCGCTGAAATCATATGGCTCCTTTCATACGACCGGTATCCGGAAGTTCCGGTACCCTTGTTTCCGGTCCACGTAACAATCAAACGGTATAAATGTTTTTCGGACATGTTATAGGGGATTGAAGCGCTCCGGTTGAATACTGCTTTTTTCTATTGTCTAAATCCTGACTCACCTGATATTCATGATTTCCTGATTTTGTTGATCGTAATATAATCATGTAACCTCATAATCCTTCACATCAGAGTCCGGAATTTTATGATCCCGTTCATCATATTATCATAATCCGTTTGTATATAATGCTTCGGATTATTGCCCGAAGGGGGTATAAATGAACTCTAACAAATCATAATTATGCGGTCGGTCATCATTTTCATTTTTGTTCTGATTATTCCGATAGGAGCCATTGCTCAGGAATTACGTGTTGCCGTGGCGGCAAATGCACAATATGTTACGCAGGCCCTGAAGAAGGTATTTACGGAGAAAACGGGCATCAAAGTCGATTTGATTGTCAGTTCATCAGGGAAGTTGACGGCTCAGATTAAACAGGGCGCTCCGTATGATGTTTTCCTTTCGGCGGATATGAAGTACCCTGAAACTTTGTATAAAGAAGGGTATGTCTCAGGTGAACCCAAAATATATGCCTATGGAAAGCTGGTTCTCTGGACGCTGGAAAGCAGGGATCTGTCCGGGGGTATCACTGCCGTAACGAATCATACGATCTCCAAAATCGCGATTGCCAACCCCAAAACTGCGCCTTATGGAGTGGCGGCGGTTGAGGCATTGAAAAAGGCGGGGATTTATGATAACGTAAAGCCGGAACTGGTTTATGGTGAAAGCATTTCGCAGGTGAACCAGTTCCTGTTGTCCGGGGCGGCAGACCTCGCTTTAACAGCCAAATCGGTAGTATTGAGTCCGAAGATGAAAAAGAAGGGGGAATGGGTGGAAATCGATCCTGATTTATATAATCCAATAGCACAGGGAGCGGTAATCACCAAAACCGCGAAGAAAAAAGAGGCCGGTGAGTTCTACCGGTTTTTGTTCAGTAAGAAGGCGCAAGCTATTTTTGAAGAGTACGGTTATCTCATCAAATGAATCGGATACGGGGGAAGATCATAGAAATTGAATCAGATGGAGACCTCTCCCTGGTAACGATAGAGGCGGAGCAGACTCTGTTTTCCTCAACAGTGATCGATACCCCGGATACGGCCTCTTATCTGAAAGAGGGAAGGGAGGTCTACATGGTATTCAAAGAGACGGAAATGTCGATCAGCAAAGGGCTTTCCGGTGGATTGAGTCTTAGAAACCGGTTTCCGGGAGCCGTAACCGCCATCGATCGCGGAAAAATATTGACCAAAGTGGAGCTTGATTTTCGGGGTCGTCTGCTGCGTTCCATCATAACGACACGATCGGCGCACAGCCTGGAGCTGAAAGTCGGCGACCGGGTAGAAGGGATGGTGAAAACCACGGAAGTATCACTCATGGAAACGACAGATTGATGCCGACTGACTACGAACCTCTGTGGCTGACGTTTGAGCTTGCATTCACAACGACGGTGTTGCTTTTGATCATCGGCGTACCGCTGGCTGCCATGCTGGCCTTCCGGTCGTTTCGTTTCAAATCGGCTGTTGAAGCAGTCATCAGCCTGCCGCTGGTTCTCCCGCCGACCGTTCTGGGATTCTACTTTCTCCTGGCGTTCAGTCCGGGTAATGCATTTGGAGGAATGCTGGAGTCTCTCTTTAATATCCGGCTTGTATTCACGTTTTCGGGATTGGTTGTGGGCTCCGTCATTTACAGCCTGCCTTTCATGGTCCATCCGATCCAGGCGGGGCTTCAGGGTTTGCCGGAGAGCTTGAAAGAAGCCTCTTATACGCTGGGGAAATCGAGGCTGGAAACACTGTTCCGGGTGCTGCTCCCCAATATCAAGCCGGAACTGCTTACGGGCATCGTATTGTCGTTCGCTCACACCATAGGTGAGTTCGGAGTCGTGCTGATGATCGGAGGGAGCATTCCCGGCCGGACCAAAGTAGCGTCAATCGCCATTTATGATGAAGTGGAAGCACTGAATTATCCTGCTGCTCATTTTTACTCTATTTTGCTGCTTCTTGTCTCCTTCGGAATCCTGTTGTTGGTGTTTATCATCAACAAGCGGCTCATTCGCAGAGGCCGGGGCGTATGATCAGGATGCAGATCAGGAAAAAGCTGTTGATGGCCGGGGGTGAAACCACCCTTGAAATCGATGAGGAGATCGGCGAGGGAAGCATTACCGCCATTTACGGCAAATCAGGAGCAGGGAAGACCTCATTTTTGAGGATTCTGGCCGGACTACTCCAGCCTGATGAGGGCTTTATCGAAGTGAGCGGCATAGTCTGGCTCGACACGGAAAAGGGGATCAATCTGCCCGTTCAGAAACGTGGAACGGGATTTGTGTTTCAGGATTTTGCTCTGTTTCCGAACATGACAGTTGCAGAGAACCTCCGGTATGCGTCGACCCGGAAAGATGTTAGCGGGCTCCTGAAAGAACTCCTCGCCATGGTGTCACTCGAACAACTGGCGGATCGCAGGCCCGATACGCTTTCAGGCGGACAAAAGCAGCGGGTGGCGCTGATCCGTGCGCTGATCAGGGAGCCGCGCATATTGCTTCTGGATGAACCGTTGTCTGCGCTCGATGCTGAAACGCGCAGTGTATTGCGTGAAGAGATCTATCGCCTGCATCAGAAATTTAGTCTGACGACGCTGCTGGTGACTCATGATATGGGCGAAATTTACCGCTTGTCGGATACCGTCATCCATATTGATAACGGCAAAATCATCGCCACGGGGATGCCTCACGAAGTGTTTGGTGCCTCCCGGCTGAGCAGCAAAATTCAACTGACGGCCGAAGTACTGCGGATCAATCGTACCGGTGTCGTAAATATCGTAGAGGTCCTGACAGGCAATACGATTGTGAAAGTCATTGCCACAGATGAGGAAGTTGCAGATTTGAACATCGGCGATAAGGTGATGCTGTTTACCAAAGCATTCAACCCGATGATCAGGAAGATCGGGTAGCAAGCGGGTTTATCCCATATTCAACCTAACCTTTCGGCTCTCCAGAGCAGCAGAGATTTGTTGTCTGCTCATATTTGTTTCCTTTAACCACTCTGGGGGCAGTTCTTTCAGGATCAGCGAGTCGTAATCAAGATGTATCAGGGGATCGATTGCCCGGCCGATTTCGAATTCAGCCTCTATTTGTTTCAGCAAGTGATTTTCAGGCAAAAATCCGTCCTTTGCGATGATATTTTGGGAAAGAAACCGGCAGCTGCCGTGGTCGATCAGCCAGATCTTATCTGTTTTATCGATCAATACGTTGCCGCTGGCAGCGGTTCTGTCGAGGTTCCGGAAGAAAATATCGATGGCCAGCATGGCTTCCAGAAATGGCGATGGTAAACAATGTGGCTTTGCAAGATCAGGTAGCCTTGTATCTGGAATGAATTCTATGGCGAGGTTCATCCCATAACTCCGCTGAACAATGTCATCAAACTCGTCAGTACCGAAAGTCCACGGGAAACCATCCTCTATTTGCAACAAATGGGCATTTGGAACCGGAAATCCGCAAAAGACAGCTGCACGATTGACGATGAATTCACTGATGAGGCTGTCGGCGCCGTTACCCGAACCCTTCATCTTAAGCACGTATTTTTTCCCGTCTGAAGCTACAATTCGGGTGGGGAAAGAGCTGCCCCGGTATTGATACTCGAATTCCCTTAATCGAAGTACAGAGTTCTTTTCATTCATAATTCATTGGTTTGCCATAGGATGTCTCCCGGTTTATTGCGGGCGAAAACGTTTCCATTGCATAAAAAGTACCAGGAGGGAGGAATCCTGCCCTTATTGAAGGCCTTATCCGGGGAAGGAAATCGGTGACGTGACAGGGCGACCTGCTGACCGGAAGGCTATTTAATCAATGTCATATTACGGATCTGGACAAAGCTCCCGGCTCTTAGCCGATAGATATAGATACCGCTGGCAAGGCGTGAGGCGTAGAAACGAGTCTGGTGTTCGCCGGCCGAAACATTACCGTCTACAAGCGTCGCGACTTCACGACCAAGGATGTCAAACACCTTTAGGGTTACATGAGCGGCTGTCGGTACTTGATACCGGATCGTTGTGGAAGGATTGAATGGGTTGGGATAGTTCTGAAGGAGCCTATAAGATTGAGGTACCCCTGCCTGTTTTTCTATCCCTGTTGACCGTTCGTTCGACACAAAAGTAGTTATACTCTGCGCAGGCAGTGTTGCCGAAAGGCCACTGTTTGATGTAGTTATGTCATTTATCTTTTCAGCGTTTTGTGTCGCAGAGGTAATGTAGACGTGGAATACCCCCGAAGTTTTATCCCCAAGAATAAAATTGATCTTTTGGGATGATGTACCTGAATTTTCGGCTACAATGACTACCTTGGAAGAGCTGTCCTTATATGCTGTTACGGAGATATCGGAATATTGAGGAGGATATGTGTCACTTGTTGGTCCCTTTGTATAGACTCGCACATAACCGGGGCGGATAAACCTGGCAAACTGAGACATAATATACCCGCGTTTGGTGATTGCACCTTCTCTAGTACCTTCCTCACCATCCCCAATGGGGCCGTAAAACCTGACGATGTACCACCAGACGTAGGCGCTCATATCGGCTTTCATCACATTTTGCATTTCCGTGGCCACATCGAGAGCCAGCGGCCAGTCGTTTCCGGAATGGTTGCTTTCGGTATAGTGTTCGGTCATCCACACCGGCTTGCCCTTTTCCTCAGCAAGTGGGTATTTGCCAAGGCCGCCTCCATAGATGTGCCCTGCGACAATATCCAGGTGTGCACAAGCCACGGAATCTTCGAGCAGGGGGTCCGACATATTACGCCTGAACTGGAACGATTCCGGGGCCATTAGCCGGGTTCCGACCGAATCTCCATATTCCTTCACAAACCTCAGCATCTGATCAGGGGTCCAGTCACAAGACTCATAGCCTACCTGAATATCAGGTTCATTCTGAACCGATACCGCATACAAATGAACCCCATTATCCGCCATATAATCTACGAATGCTTTTAAATGGGCGGCATAAGCGGCATATTCATCATCTTTAAGACTGCCGCCTACAAGATTATTGTTTGTTTTCATGTCGGCTGGAGGAGACCACGGCGAAGCAATTATTTTTACACCCATATCGTACGCCTTCTTGGCAGTGGGTACATAATCACTCCATTCATCCTGGTTTGGAGGGATGCGGATACGAAGGATGGAAAACCCCAGCTGACCATCGTCGGTGCCAAAGGCTTCGTTAATCTCATTATCAGTCATATCCGGCCGCCAGTTGACGATGTTGGCTGCACCAAATCCGTTGATTACCTGTGCCGTGCTGTCCAGATAAATTTGAACATCCTGACCAAATGCTTTGTAAGAGCATGTTCCAAGTAGCACCAGGGCGCAAAACAGGATTCCGGGGAGTGTACGTTTGTAGTGTCTGACCGTATGATTCGTAACCGTAAATATGTTGATAGATCCAGTAGCGACCATTAATGAGGTTGTACGATCCGTTTGAACTGATTAAATGACATTCATATGTAATTAAGGCATTGTGTAATGCATTTGACATACCCGGCAAAATATACATAAGCTTTACAAGCTTCCCATCACGAAATTCTGCCTTTTATGCAATCAGTTGCGGAACCCGGCTAATTGACCGAATTAATGTGATTTGGGATTCCTCCCGTATAAGTCCGTTTTTGAGGAATATATCCTGCAGGGTAGTTCTGTTTCATACAGCGGTCTGGTAGCCGGTTACATGAGATTCAACCGCCGCCGCTTTTCCCGCATATTTCTTTGTTCCCGCATACGCAATGCAGTTTGTCGTTGACAATGTAGCTATGCCACCATTGTACCGGATGCAGCACTTTCCGGAGGATTTCGCCGGATTTTCGATATGCTGCTATCTATGAAAGAATATTGTTGTGAGATATTCACGTTATTTATGTACGAGGAACCTGCACCGGTGACAGTCATTTTTCTATTCCTGAATATTTTTTATAAATCGCCCGGTATCCCAGCAGCCTTCCGGCGGGCGCGATTATATTCATCAACACTTTTTGGATTACGAGCGGGATATCGGCAAGATAGGATTTGCTGTCAAGATATTTAAGCGTCACTAACTCCTGAACCAGCCCGTATCTCCCGTTTTTGCTTTTTCCATCGGAGGAAAGGCCGGCCAGGTTTTCGATCAGGTAGTCGAAATCCAGTCCCGGTGTGACTGAGTGAATATAGGTAACTTCGATATCATCATCGTTATAATGGTTATGTGGCTTGTTTTTGGGGAGGGTTATCTTTTCTCCTGCTGAAAGCACGGTAATCTTTCCGTCTGACCAGATGGTTAGTCGCCCTGAAATTACTTCGAACGTTTCATCCTGTAAAGTGTGAATATGCTTCGGAACGAGCTGCCCCCTGCTCTTGATGGCTGCCTTTATAACAACACGTTCCCCATTCGTGTCCTTGGCGGTTTCGAGATATTGATAGGCATCGCCGTTTGCCGTATTTACTATAGTTTGTCCTTTTTCCGGCATGCTATGGGTTTTTTAGTCGTTTATAAATTTCGGGTTTCCGGATAAGATGTGACTGACCATTATAATGCTCTTAAACGGATCAGACATCGGTTTGTAAATCCGGACTGTAGAATGGTCGCTTGTTCATAGTTGTCCTGAAGATATGATGGTCATTGATCATTTAATCCCTTTCCATCGATGATTTTCTGCATATATCTTTCAACTCGTGAGGTTCGGGTTTTGGATTGTTTGGGTTGGGAAAAATAAAGAAGATAGGCCCTCTGCCGTCCCGGTGTTAAAGCCTCAAAAGCAGCTTCCAGGGCAGGGTTTTCCTCCAGCATCTTTTGAAGCTCTTCCGGCATATTGAATTCCGGAGTCTTTTTCATCGGCACTTTCAAGCCGGCCTTCTCCACTTCGACGGCCTCCTGAATATAGGCTTTCACAATGGGTTCCAGATCCGCTATTTCCCGGAGACCGGCGAACCGGATTTGGCGTGCCGCCTGCACGTTTTCCGTTTGTTGGATTAGTATACCTTCAGCATCCTTTAACAAAGCGCCTTTGAAAAACAAAAGCGCACAGTATTCCTTGAATCCATGTATTAAAACGATGTTTTTCTCCTGAAATGTGTAGCAGGGACAGCCCCATTTCAATTCTTCGGTCAGGTTGCAGTCAAGAACGATCATCCTCAATTGCTCAAATTCTTCCTGCCATTGTGTGTTTTTGTTGAAAAACCAGTCAACCTTTGGATTCATTCTGTTTTCAGCCATTATGTGATTCAGATTCCCAGCGAACTCCGGAATCCCCTGGCGGCATAATAGCTCTCCGCACCATTGTGATAGACGAATATCTTACCGTAACGACGATCACAAAAGAGGGCGCCGCCGAGTTTTCTGATATCAGCAGGCGTTTTTATCCAGCTTGATGTTTTCGTATCGAATGCGCCCAGTTGTTGTAGCTGCCGGTATGCTTCTTCTGTTAAAAGCTCAACCCCCATTTCCGCAGCCATATCCACAGCCGAATTTTTCGGTTTGTGAGCTTCCCTTGATTCCAGCGCTTCCCGGTCGTAACAAACACTTCTGCGGCCTTTCGGACTTTCCGCCGAACAATCATAAAAAATATATTCGCCGGTCTTTTTATCCTGACCCACCACATCCGGCTCGCCGCCGGTGCTTTCCATTTTATGGAGCGACCACAGCTTTTCCCCCGAACGTCCGGAGTCCAGCCTTTCCCGCACGATAGCCCATTCAAGACCTTGATGGCGGTTCCTGTTTTTCTCAAAACGAACTTTTAGTACGCTGAATAGTTCTTCACGTTGTTTGGGTGACAACTCCCTTTTATTACTACTCATACTGCTTACGTCTTTATGTTATTTCTGTTGAACAGAAATATACGGCGTATCATTTTCCGTCGTTTATCGATTAACCGCCCCAACGTTTCCCGGGGATCTATTCCCAAGACTTACGCCAAAGCTTTAGTGTAGACGCGGGGTCTGAAATACCACGAAACCATCGTCAGAACCAGGAGTAACAATGCAGGAAATGTTGCGACGACCGGATCCCCCGACGCGATATGTGAAAATATCGCTCCCGACATGACAAAGAAAAATCCTGCGTAAGCCCATTCCTTTAGCAAGGGAAACCTGGGAATAAGTACGGCTATGACCCCCAATACCTTACAAACTCCCAGCAATGTTAGCAAGTAAACAGGATAACCCAAATGGATAATCATATCAACTCCGCCCTGTCCCTCTTTTGCTTTGAATAACTGCACCATTCCGGTTGACAGCATTCCCAATGCAAGCCAGATCGTGGCAATCCAATAGATAATTTTATTTCGTTTTGTCATAATGCATTTTGGGTCTCGGGCCGCCAGGATACCAGACATTCTTTTTGTGCCCCGGCATCGTTGCAGCCGGTTTATTTTAGGTTACTCATGATGTCCTGCAACCGGTTATGTGCCATATTGATGCCCTGGGCAAAAGGCATCTTCAGCACCTGGTCTCTTTGTGCAGCCGACTCGTAGATGACGTGCATGTTGAGCCTGCTGGTGGCGTCGGTAAGCCTCTCAAACTCATAGATCTCGAGCTGGACGCCAAAGGGCGTGTTTTCCATTTCGAATGTCCGTGTGATCTTCCGGTTCAGATTAAACTCATGGATCACCCCGTTGGCCTGAAAAACCGCCTTCCCCTGCGCATCGGTGGTCTCCAACTGGTAACTGCCGTGCTTTTTACTTTCCAGCTTCAGTACTTTCGTTCCCATCCACTGCTCTACAATAGCGGGATCTGCATATGCCTTAAAAAGCAATTCCAGGGGCAGATCAAATTCCCTTGTAATCCTTAATTCCTGTTTGCCGTCTTCGGCATGAATTTTCGTTTTCCGCTCCATCTTATCCTATTTCTCGGGTTGATGTTTCTTCATGATGGCTTCCAGTTTATCAAACCGCTCATCCCACAATTTCCGGAATGGTTCAATAAAATCGGCTACCTCTTTTATTCTTTGAGGATTTAAGTGATAGTATATTTCTCTGCCGTTTTGCTCTTGTTCCAGCAATTTGCACTCGGTGAGTATTTGCAGATGTCTGGAAACGGTCGGCCTGGCCGTGTCAAAGTTCGCCGCTATGGCTCCGGCAGTCATGGATTGCGAGGCCACCAACAGAAGGATAGTCCTTCTGGTCGGATCCGCTATGGCCTGAAAAACATCTCGTCTTAAATTCATTACGTAGCTATTTGACTACTAATATACGCGTAGCTGGATGACTACGCAAGTATGAAATAGAAAATATAATCCGGAGACAGGTGGGCACTGCTGAAAATGCGGACCGGATCCGCCTGCCAATCAGTGAACCGGTTGGCAGGGAGACAGTCTGAAAAAACGGGACGACTTTTTTTGAATACCTGCCGCCGGGAAAGGTAGTCAGTTGAACGACCGCCTGAATGTCAATGGAGAGAGGCTGGTCTTTGTCTTGAATAACTTGCTGAACGACTGCGGATGTTCAAAACCCAGTTCGTAGGCAATTTCACTGACCGACAAATCGGTAGTAGACAATTTTTCTTTCGCTTTTTCAATCAGCTTATCGTGTATGTGCTGCTGGGTGCTTTGGCCGGTCAATGCTCTAAGTAAACTGCTTAAATAACTGGGTGATACGTTTAATGATTCTGCAATGTAATGAACAGTCGGCAATCCCTTTTCCATCAAAATATCGCTGTTGAAATATTCGGTAAGAAGTTCTTCGAGGCGATCAAGGATTTTATGGTTCGTTATTTTCCGTGTGATGAACTGACGCTGATAAAACCTTTCCGAGTATGTGAGCAACAATTCCAATTGGGCAATGATGATGTCCTGGCTGAATTTATCTATGTTGGCATGATACTCCTGTTGAATATTTCGAATGATGTTTATGATGACCGATTCTTCCTTTTCGGAAAGAAACAGAGCTTCATTTACCGAATAGCCAAAATATTCATATTGCTTTATGGTTTTTGCCAGGGTTGTATTCCAGAGGAAATCGGGATGAATAAGCAGCATCCACCCCGATCGTTTTAACGTTTTATCTTGATTATGCTCAATACTGAAAACCTGATTAGGGGCGATAAAAAACAGGACTCCTTCATCAAAATCGTATTCCTGCTGGCCGTATTTTATCTTGCCGTTGATATTCTTTTTAAGTGATATGGAGTAATAATCCAGTACCAGGCTTTCTGATTCATGTTTGGTCCGGCTTTTGATAGATCCGTAATCTATCACACTGATTAGCGGATGATCCGGTTTGGGCAGTCCTCTGAGCCGGTGAAACTCACTTATGGTTTTAATCCTGCGAATCGGTTTGTTGTTCATTTCAAATAGATTAAGATATTACCAGGGAATTTCTTTCTCTCTGAAGAACTTTCCTGTTGGTCCGTCATTATCCAAAGTGGCATATTTTACAATGAATCTCGCACCTTGCTCTATGGTTTGCGTCCCTTTGAACTGATTCAGATCGGTTGCAGTATAACCGGGTGTAACACTGTTTATTTTAAAACGGGTGTCTTTAAATTCATTCGCCAGCATCACGGTAAAAGCATTTAGTGCCGTTTTGGAGCTGCTATACGCATCATATAATCCGCGGTTGGGGTTTTGGGTGTTACTTTGGATTGTCAGGGACCCCATTTCGCTGGAGACATTTATGATAACCGGCCGGGCCGATTTTTCTAAAAGCGGGATGAACTGCTGCGTGGTTTGCACGGCACCGAAGAAATTGGTTTCAAATACATTTCGCAGGTTTTCCATTTCTCCGGAAGATATATTTTGAGGCTGTTTTCCGGGAACGCCTGCATTGTTGATCAGGACGTCTAAAGCTTCGATCTTTGTTTCTAATTCCTGCTTCGCCCGTTTAATAGAATGGGTATTTGTAACATCGATTTCAATCAATGCAACGCCTGAAATTCCTGAATCTTTCAGCTTACTTATAGCATCTGAACCCCGTGTCTTGTCCCTGCTGCCGAGGTAAACAAAATATCCGAGCTGTGCCAGTTGCCTGGCTGTTTCAAAGCCGATGCCTTTGTTGGCACCTGTTATTAATACGGTTTTCATCATTATTGTTTTTGTGTTTACTGGTTTTTAGAGTATGTCGGAGGTAAAGGAATGAAATCAGTTTTTCGCCCCGGTCAGTTTGTTTAAGGAATCCATTATTTCCTGGTCAGGAACTACATTTCCGGTGGCGATATTCTCGGCCAGATGATCCGGATTAGAGGTTCCGGGAATCAGCAGGATATTCGGAGCATGGGCAAGCAGCCAGGCCAGGCCGACCTGTGCCGGTGTTGCATCCAGCTTTTCAGCGGCGTTTATTACCTGAGGATGTTTGGTTACCTGCTCCATACCCGGGAATCCGGCCGATCCTAAAGGGAAAAAGGGAATCCAGGCTATATCCTGTTCACGACACAGCTCAAGCAGCGGTTCATCCTTTCGGTTAAGCAGGCTGTAGGCATTTTGCACGCAAACAATCTCTGCAGGCAGGGCCTTCCGGAGTTGATCCAGGCCGACGTTGCTGATTCCTATGCCGCCGATCTTGCCTTCATCGCGCAAGGCAATCATCTCTGCCAGTTGGTCGTCCAGGCTGACGCGCTGGTCCGCCGAAAGCGGAGTGCCGTCCCCGTGCTCATCCATTACGCGGAGATTGACTACATTTATTTGTTCAACCTCCAGCGTGCGAAGATTAGCCTCCACACCGGCACGAAGCTCATTGGGATGCTGGGCAGGTATCCAGCCGCCTTTTTCATCACGTTCACCGCCGACCTTACTGACCAGCACCAGGTCTTCGGGGTAGGGGTATAAAGCGGCATGAATCAGCTCATTGGCAATACCGGTTCCATAGTACTGGGCCGTATCAATGTGGTTGACACCCGATTCAATAGCTTGGCGTAATACGGTCAAAGCCATATTCCGGTCGCGGGGCGGACCCCAGACGCCCGGACCGGGCAATTGCATGGCGCCGAAACCAATGCGGGCCACCTGATGGCTGCCCAGTCTGGCGGTGCCGCCGGGTGAAATAGATTTTGTATTTACCTTAGATTCGTTGTTCGGTTGTTTTTTATTTTCTGAATTCAT
>CAZNHE010000013.1:47056-52237 GCA_964572735.1 uncultured Chitinophagales bacterium
TCGTTACAGCTAAGTTCATCACTGGCTACATAACGTATTTTCCTTCCCGTCGGCTGAGGGGCTGTTATTTCTTCGGCAACCGCTGCTGCAATATCTATGGGTGACACCCATGGTTTTGTGTCATCTCCGCCATAGTTCGATGCAATAACATCTTGTGTCTTAATAGAATTTATAAAGCCCAGCAGATTGTAGTAGAAGCCGACAGGGCGCATAAATGTAATGGCTGCATCTGATGGCAGGTTTCTGAAAGTGTTTTCTATATGGTAATAAACAGCAAGAATGCCGTTGCCCTTATCTGTATGGGCGCCAATGCTGCTTAGAAACACCACGCGCTTTACGCCTGACTGCCGGATGGCCTGTACGTAATTATGGGTAGTTCCACAGCACTGTTCCATCATGTCAAAATTCTGGTTGAAGGGATTGTCCAGCGGGATCATGCAATAAACGGCATCTGCACCGGCAAAAGTGGATGTTAAAAAAGCAACATCTTCCAGTGTGCCTATGGCAGCCTTTGCGCCTAATGCCTCAATGTCTTTTTGTCTTTCGACCTTACTGCTGATGACAGTAACCGAATGTTCTTTTCGTATTAATTCTTCTGTCAGTGGCTTACTAATATGGCCCAATGAGCCTGTGATCGTGATTTTCATCTTTTACTTTTTGATGATGTCATTTTTTTGCTGCTGTAAAGTTATGACGCAAGAAGGAGGCAGATGTAGCCGAATCTGTGATTGTTGTAGCCGTTTCTTCTGTCTTGAGTGTTGCACATTGGAGATGAACCGTTTTTGTGGAGAATCATGAACCGGAGCTTCTTTTGACAGTCGCCGAATATGACCTGTCGTCCTGAGCCCCAATCCCTGCAACCCGTCAATCAAGAAGCAGCCGCCCGGACCGAAGGATCCCGCGGGATTTGGCAACGATCACTGCCGGATGCGCAACGCAATCCGCCACGGCGGATAACATGGCAGTGTAAGGCAAGGTGATCAGGTGCATATTTTATACCCAATGGCACAGAGGATGAGGAGAACCTGTCATGTTTCTGCCGATATTAAGTCCCTCCGGGACGAGGGAGCGGCATTTATATCAAGTCTGCGTAAAGAACATGCCCACAGCATCAACCCTCCTCTTATGTCGCAAGTCTGCGACTTATGGCCGACTGTAGAGCTTAGCCGTTTTGATGATGGTCTCATCTCCCGAGTGAATCCTGCCATATGGCGTCTGGCGATACAATGTAAACGCCACAATCAATTCATCCCTCGACCACGTACTCGTGGCTCCTAAACCAATTCAATCCTTGTCGGAGAATGTCTAAGTGAAGCAATCTCCATACCAGGACTAAAAAGGCAGATTATCCTCATCCATCCTCAATACCCCGGCATTTCCGGGGATTTCTAAGAGCGGATAAGTTTAAACCTCGGACAGGGGAACAAATTTTTCGAACAGAGTATTATTTAATAGTAATTCTATCCACCTGATACCCAATTCATTTTCGATATGAAAAATAAATGGCCGGCGCTTTCCTATGAAGATGCAAAAGAAACGTATGAAACCTTCCAGCTGTGGACGCAGGTATTGGGGAAAATAAAAGTCGTTACTCTGCCGTGGATCAATCATGCGTGGAATTCAACTCTCCGGGTAACGCCAACCGGATTGACTACATCAACTTTGCCTGATAGAGACAGGCATTTTCAAATAGATCTCGATTTTGTTCATCATCAGCTGAAAATAATAACGGACGCCGGGGAGGAAAAAGAGTTTGAATTACATGATGGCCTTTCCGTAGCTGATTTTTACTACAATACGTTTAAGCTGCTTGAGGATTTGAACATAAGGATCAAAATTAATCCCCGGCCAAATGAGATTGAAAACGCTGTTCCTTTTTATGATGATGATCATCATCGTAGTTATGATGCAGATGAGATCAAAAATTTTCATAAAGCTCTTCTTTATACACAGGACATTTTTACACAATTCCGGGCGGAATTCAGGGGCAAGTGCAGCCCGGTCCACTTTTTCTGGGGCGCCATAGACCTTGCCGTATCCCGCTTTTCCGGACGCCCGGCGCCAGTGCATCCTGGCGGAATCCCTAATTTTCCCGATAGTATCGCCCGCGAGTGCTACAGCAGGGAAGTCAGCAGTGCGGGTTTCTGGCCGGGAAGTACTCCTCTGCCATATGCCGCTTACTACTCATACATTTATCCTGAGCCGGAAGGATTCAGGGGGGCCAAGGTTAAGCCTTCACAGGCTTACTATCACAGGGATCTGGGTGAATTCATTTTACCTTATGAAGCAATGCGGCAGGCTGAAAACCCCGGAGAAACACTGCTTGATTTTTTGCATACTACCTATAATGCCGCCGCCGGTCTGGCAAAATGGGACAGAGAACAACTGGAAAGCTTATAGCGGTTTTCTACCTGTAAATGACATGGTTATTATCATTTAAGAAAGACAATGGGAAAAAGACTTACCTGTGAACACATTCAGAATCTCGATCACTTTATTGTGCCTGAGGGGCATGTATGTGAAGAATGCATCAAAACGGGGGATCGGTGGGTGCATCTGCGTACCTGCCAGACCTGCGGCGTTACTCTGTGCTGCGATAGCTCCCCCAATAAGCACATGACGAAACACTATCACGAAACATCTCATCCTGTTGTTATTTCCGCTGAACCGGGAGAAAACTGGATGTGGTGTTACAAAGATGAGATTTTCGCCGAATACTGATTCGTGGCTGCTTCCTGCCGGCTTTATGAATGATATTCATAAATTAAACTGGATCGATTCATTTCAGGTGCAGGAAGTAGCCAGGTAATCTCCAAAACCCCCTTGTGTGAGAATCTTTAGTAGCGATACGTTTTCTGAAATGCCTGAAGGGTCTTTATCACCTGTAACCAGTACCTCAGCATTGGTCCGGATTGCGGATTCTAAGACCCGTCGATTGCCGCGTTCTGTTCGAATGGCTTTTCTAATCGCTTTTGACTTTTATCAGAATGATATGAAATGTCAATACCATGTAGCTATTAGTTGCCGGGTTCGCTAAAGAGGTTTCCCGCAGGGTTTCGCAGAAGTACTCGCTGATTTCCGCCGAGATCCGCGACTTTCTGCCCCCCGATGCTTGGGAAGCCAGAGCATCATCCCCGGCAGTGTTTCCCGCGGGATCTCTCAATAATGTTTTCTGTTATTCGTTTTGATGAAGTAAGAGGAAAAGCGTACCTTATGAAGCTAAAATCGTGTAAGAACCAAGGCAGTTTGTTATGAAAAAAGGAATTCATCCTGAATATAAGGACATCAAAGTAGTGCTCAGCGATGGTACCGAGATTGAGACGCGGAGTACCATGGACCCGAAGGGCGGAGTCTTTCACTCCGAGATCGATTCCAAAAACCACCCGTTTTATATCGGAAGTCAAAAGATGATTTCATCCGACGGACGGGTGGAGAAGTTCAACCGCCGCTACGGGAAGAAGAAGTAAACGCCCTTTTTTAGTTGTTTAAAAGCAGATCGTCCGGTCTGCTTTTTTTCTTGCGAACTGTTTTTATTTGCAGAAGGGTTTCACTTCTGCTCAAGCGCCGACTCATGCCAGCGGGTCGAATCGGCCGGGAAGCCGTCAAGGTAATGCATGACCGCTTTTTCGGCGGAAACCTCAATAATCGTATTGGAGACGCTCATAGCCTTTGGATGGCTCATGGAAATCGCCAGGGGACCGGGTTCGGGTAGCTGCGTGGCATGCAAGGCTTTGATGTTGTCGAGGGTGACTGCCTGCTTTTCCTTCCAGAAATCCTCAAAGACCTGTGAACGGACCTTCTGCACAAGGGAGGCATGTTGTCCGGCAGAGGTCCATATCGCTTTCCGGACTTCCTGTTCTTCCGATTCGATGTTTCGCATATTCCATTGAAATATCATCACCTCAAGGGGATCGGGCTGAACGACAAGCAGGCGAAACGGTTTTATTCTTTTCAGGGAAAGGTGAGCCATCTGCCTCCTGAGATCTTGCAGGTCAGCCGCATCCATAAGGTTAGGGATGAGCCAGCCGCGTGAGATGAAATCCGTTTCCGGACCCCCGGGCTGAGGAGCCTGGTAATGGTTCATCAGACACATGCTCACGCCGTACCGGTTGACACCGATCCAGGTGCCGCCTTTGCTGCCGTCGATGGGACGCAGATAGGGCGTTTTGCCGCAAATGCCCGCCTTTGGAGGATCGGCACGGGCCCGTGTCCGGGCCTCGTCGCGGTTCATGGAAAGCCGGTAATGATGATCCGATCCCGGATAAAAAGTGACGGTACACATAGAAATGAGAAAATGCTATTTTGATTCTGTTATAGTGAAGGCTTTTAACCCAAGATCAGGCTTCAATATTCTCTTTGCGTTCTTGACGACCTTCCCTCGCGACTCTTGCGGTTTTTTCTTACCACGAAGAGCGCAAAGGTTTCACAGAGGACGCAAGGTTAAAAATAAAGATCGGGATTTCTCACCAAAAGATTTTTTGGATGAGGAGATCCCGTCAGATTTTTATCCGGGTATTTTCTCATGAAAATTACTTCTTATACCGTAAACCCATTCGCAGAAAACAGCTATCTGTTGATCAACGAAGGAGAGGCACTCCTGGTGGATCCGGGATTTGGCAACGAATCGGAATGGGAACCCGCAGCGCAGGAGCTTGAAGAGCAAAAAGCGGAATTGGCCGGAATCATTCTGACTCACGCGCATATCGATCACATTTTGGGGATCCCGATGCTTCGCAGCTTATTCGGCGCCGGGCTGCCGGTGTGGCTGCATCCGGATGATTCTTTCTTCTGGGAGAATGCGGCGGTGCAAGCGGCTATGTTCGGCGTAGAGATTGGTGAACTGGGGGATAAGCCGAAACCTGTCATGCCGGCTTCGAACTGGCAGGCGGGACATTTCTCCTTTGAGATTCGTCATACACCGGGACACGCACCCGGCCACGTGGTTTTTTATTTGAAGGAGTCCGGCATTTTGCTGGGTGGCGATACTCTGTTTCGGGAAAGTATCGGCCGGACGGATTTGTATGCCGGGAATTTTGAGCAATTAGAGCGATCCATCCGGACACAACTATATACGTTGCCTGACGATACCCGCGTATTGCCCGGTCATGGTCCCGAGACGACAATCAGCTACGAAAAACGGCACAACCCGTTTGTGAGAGGGGAGTGAGTTTATGGATGATG
>CAZNHE010000014.1:0-50662 GCA_964572735.1 uncultured Chitinophagales bacterium
GCCTCCCCGCTTCGCGGGGCCAGCGGGGTGTATTTCTACCGCTTGCAGGCCGGAAGCAGGGTACTGGTGAAGAAGATGTTGTTGATGAAATGATGGAGTGATAAAAACCCGTAAGGTTTTCGAAAACCTTGCGGGTTTACGAACTGGCCTCGCGGCTTTCACGCATAATCGCCTCGATTTCTTCCCGCTCTTTTGGGACATTGGTGAGGTCTTCATAGCCCTCTTCGGTTACCACGATATCGTCTTCAATCCGGATTCCTCCAAAATCGAGCATTGTTTTGAGCCTGTCGACATTCAGGAAGGATGCTTTTTCCGGGTCTTCAAAGGCGGGATTGAGCAGCGCCGGAATAAAATAAAGGCCGGGTTCTATCGTCACGACCATCCCCGGCTCCAGGGTGCGGCGCGTTCGCAGGTTTTTCATACCCGGGCGATCGGATTCTTCCTCATCCTCATCTTTTACAAATCCACCGACATCGTGCGTATCGAGCCCCAACAGATGTCCCAGCCCGTGCGGGAAGAAAAGCGCCGAGATGCTCTTCTCTATGATTTCATCCAAATCACCCATGACGATTCCCGCCCTGAGCAGACCTTCCATCATGATCCGGGCAGCCATGAGATGCAGATCTTCCATCCTCATACCCGGCCTGATGGCTTTAATGCAGCTTTTATGTGCTTCCAGAACAGCATCATAAACAGCCGCCTGATCCGGAGTGAAACGTCCGTTTGCAGGATACGTTCGCGTAATATCGTGCGCGTAGCCTTTGTATTCATAACCCGCATCGATCAAAACCAGCTCACCGTCATTGATACGATCATTATTGGCAACATAATGAAGAATCGCGCTGTTGACCCCGCTTCCATAGATGCCGGTGTAGGCCTCCTGGGTGAGCCCGCGGCGCAAATGATAGTAATCGAAGACCGCCTTCAATTCATATTCCATCATGCCGGGGCGGAGTGCCCTGAGAACCTCAACATGTGCTTCGCTGCTTATTTTCCCGGCGTATCGCATGAGATCGAGCTCTTCCCCGGTCTTCTGCGAGCGGGCCAGATCAAGATGATCCCTCAGCGTATCCATGTCCGTCTTATAACCCAGTTCCAGCATTGATGCCGCCGCTTCCTCATTCAGGCAGTACACCTTCTCCGGCTTCATGCGGTCCAGCACATCGGGCAGGTCCGTATCGTAACAGATATAATCGGGCTGATAGCGCTGCCGGTATTCGTCGAGGGTATACACATGGCCGTGCCACACGGCATACTGTGCGTCCCTCTTCGGTGCAAAAAGGTAACAGATGCGCGTGGCCGGTTCCAGCAACAGGTGGAAATCCGCCTCATAGACGCCGGTAAGATACAGGAAATCCGATTCCTGCCGGAAAGGATACTCATAATCGGTGCCGTAACGTGACTGAACGCCGGCTCCCTTCATATAAATGATGCCGCCGTCTTCCCGGTCAAATAATTCACAAAGCCTGTTCCGTAATTTTTTATGCATAATGATTTCCTGTAATTATTGTAGTTCCAACATAACTTCCGCCAGCTTCCCAATCCATTGGAAACCGGTTGTTCCGAAAAACAGATCGGCCGAAATATAAACCTGCAAGTTCAGGGCCTTCTCACCCTTCCGGCTGAATAACAAAGTATTGGGGGACTGACCGGAAAGAAGCAGCTCGGGATTCACCACCAGTAATGCCTGATTTTTCCCTGATCGATTCAGGATGATGACGACACGGGTCCCGCCCGGAGGAGTGCTGATCCAGGTAAAAGCGATGCGCGTCTGTGGATCGTAGCTGTAAATCCGGTAGTAGTGATCAATCGCCAGACCGTCCGGAAGCGGATCAAGCGACAGGTATACCGGATCGCTTACATCCGGGATCACTGCCCTGCCCGACCAGAAACCGGGCAGGACATTATACAGCCACTTCCTGAGTTCCGGACCGGCATCTCTCCCCGCAAAACCCCTTGCCGACCAGTAATCGAAATCCTGCACAGGGGGCCGGGGTGCGGCAGGAGTAATAATTCCGGGTTGTGTGGAATGAGTGATGATTTCTCCGTCTCTCAATTCAAAGAAGAAATCATGCCTGCCATTGCTGATCATCAGCCAGGGCGCCTTGATCTGCGTATTGTACCGCCCGATCTGCTGTCCCGTCTGCTCCGTAATCTGCACCGTTTCCGCTTTACATTCGATCAGCAGCGCGGGGCGAAACTGATCGTCGTAACACAGGATGTCAGCCCGGTTCGGTGTGTCTGACCGCTGGAGAGCTACCGGAACCTCCGTTGTGATGCGATGGGGTGACCATCCGGCACACCGGGTGAGATATTCAATGAGGCAAAGACGTACCCGTTCTTCGGGACGATTGACCAATCGCCTGCGGATCAACGGATTCCACAGTTCCTTTCGGTTTTTGTCGAACAGGAAAGAGGGATATTGAAAAAGGGCTACGCTCCTCATAGGCCATAAATCCGGAAACCCTGCAGGTTTATTCGAGAGAACAACCCCGTGGATTCCATTCATCGGTTTCCCGACAAAGATACATCATCCCGCGAAAACCTGTTTAACCCGGGTCGGATGACATTCTTCGCTGCCTTTGACTGTTGACTCTCATTCTCCCAGGGAGTCCTTCGGATGAGCTCTTCTCTGCCTATTGACATATCTCTGTCTTCCGGTCATACGACCCGTCGCAGGATCCGGAAATTGTCAATATTCAATGATCAACACTCAATGCTCAGCGATTGCCCTTCCTTGAACATTGCATGGTGAGCATTGCTTATTGATCATTTTTGAACTCTTTGCCGGCACCGTTGAACCATTTTTCATTCCTGTCATCCTCATCAAAAGTTAATCCGCCACCGCGGTTAATTGGTGGGATCCTATTGACAAGTCGGAAAATTCGTGCTCCTGCTCGTGATCGTACTCGTTCTCCCCGATGAATCGGGGAGAAATACGAGCGCCACTCCGCTAAGCACGAGCACGAATTCAACATCCTCTGCTATTCGAAGTTGACTACTGACAAATTACATACTTGTCACTTGACGATGCATCATCGGGATAACACTACACCTTCTTCATCTTTTTCTTTTCCTCCAGCCTGCGCTGTATCTTCATCTTGTCGGCAAGTTTTTTATCCACCTTCTCAATCACCTCAATCTGGTCCATATTCCTGTTGATCATCCATTGCTGGCCTGCAGAAACCACGTTGTAAACCACGTAATAGAGGTTCACCCCTGCCGAGAGGTTATTGAAGATGAACAGCATCATAACCGGGAAAAGATACTGGAGAGATTTCATCTGCGGGTTGCCGGCCCCGGTTGATTGCCCCGATATTTTCATCTGAAGAAGCATACTGGCGGCCATAAACAGGACAAGGCCGCCGATTTGATCCCCCAGAAAAGGGATTGAGAATGGCAGGTGCAGGATGTAATCCGGTGCGGAAAGATCATGAACCCACAGGAAGCTCTGTTGCCGCAGAAGAATAGAGTTTTCCACAAAACGCCAGAGGGTGATCAGGATCGGAAATTGTAACAGCATCGGCAGGCATCCGCTCAAGGGATTGACTTTCGCCTTTTTATAGAGCTTCATCGTCTCCTGCTGCTGCTTCTGCGGGTTGTCTTTATACTTGTCTTTAATAGCCTTCATCTCCGGCTGCAACTGGCGCATCGCCGCCGTACTCTTGAAGGTTTTCTTGGTCAGCGGATAAAGGACAATCTTTATCAGGATAGCAAAAAGGATGATGGCAACTCCATAATTGCCTGTCCACCTGCCCACGGTTTCAAGGAACGGGATCACAATGTACCGGACAAACGGATCCGAGAAAAAGCTCAGAATGCTGTATCCCACATTGACCATGCCGTAGGTGGTCTCGTCAATCTTATTGAGCTGGTGATACTTCAGCGGACCGATGTACAGGTCGAAAGCCAGGCTGTTCCCCTTTGGGATGTGAGAATGGATCGCACTTTCATACTGATGTGAATACCCCGCCTCTTCCGGTTTCCCGACGATGTGTCCCCGCAATGTTGCACCGGTCGTCTGCTGTTCCGGCTTGATAATCTGTGTGAAAAACTTGGTCCGCGTCGAAACCCATCTTACCTGTCCGCCGAAATTCTTGTCCTTCCGGCCAGCCTCACTCAGGTTGAGCTGCTCCATTTCTCCGCCGGTGTAGGCATAAGCCGAATTTGCGCTGACATCTGTTTTATGCGATTTCTCCGTGAAATTGAGCGGAGATTTCCAGGCAAAATCCACATCCCGGCCTCCTATATAATCGGCTGCTCCGTCAAAACGAACATGCAGATTAATTTTATACGTATTCCCGTAGAAGGTATAGACGTAAGTTATCGCCTTACCCTCTCCGACCGGCAGACGGTATACGAGCCGCGCGCTGTCTCCCTTAGCTATATGGAGTGACTTCCCCGGCGTAACCTGGTCAAAGAGAATATGGTTGGTCTCAACATTATAATTTTGAGTAGAAATAAATCCCAGGGAATACGCCGAACGGGCCGTATCACTAATCATCTGGACCGTTTTCTTATTCCACGTTTTATAGTTTTGCAAATAAAACGAAACCGGACCGGCTCCGAGATTGGTAAATTCAGCCTGATAAAGAGGTGTTTTCACTGTAAAACGGACCGTATCGCCCGCCTGCTGTGCGGCAAACATTCCCATAACCATGGGCTTCTGCGGAGAAGCCTGCAACCGGTGCTCTGTTTGCCCGGACGGCAACGAACGGCTCAGGGTATCTGCACTGGCGAGCGTATCCTTGCTCTGGGTTGTCGCGGTGGTGTCGGCCTGCTGCCGCGCTTTCCTCAAATCTTCTTTACCGGGGCTGGAGAAATAGAACCAGCCCAGCATCAATAAAAAAATTAGTAAGAGACCAAGAACTGATTTACGATCCAACTGTTACCTCAGAGTTTGGCTTCGAAGGGGATTGCTTGAAAACTAGCCTGGAATGACGGCGGGGAAAAGGATGAGAGGCATCGGGTACCGGATCATAACCGCCTTCATGAAAGGGATGACACTTGCTAATCCGTTTGATGCCCAGCCATGCTCCTTTGATGAGACCAAAACGTCGCAATGCCTCGATCATATATTGACTGCAAGTCGGCTCAAACCGGCAACTATTTGGAAAATAGGGAGAGATGGCCAGTTGGTAAAAACGAATCAAATAAATCAGGAGATATTTCATGATGGATTTTGTTTAAGAAGCCGCTCCCGCAACCCCTTCAGGAGCCGTTCGCACTCCTTTTCGATGGTATGATAATCTGCTTCGGCATTTTTGGCTATCAGTGCGGCATGAAATCCGGGGGAGTCTGCGGCACAAATTCCTCCGAAAATATCAGGATAATGAAGGCGGTATGCCTCCCGCATATGGCGTTTGAGCCGGTTGCGTACATGGGCTTTGCCCCGGCGGCGGCTCACAATGAAGCCCATCAAACAAACATTTTCTTTCAGGAAATAATAACGAAGATCAATATGGCGAGCGTACAGGCAGGTACCGTGATCGAACAATCGCTGAAAATTTTTCCGTCCCCGCAGGATCATAGAACGCGAAAGACGATATTTTCGGGAGATCTGGCCGGGCTTATTTGCCTCTCTGCTCATCACTGACGCTCAACTTGCGGCGGCCTTTTGCCCGGCGACGCTTAAGAATGTCGCGCCCTTTAACCGTAGCCATACGTTTGCGAAAACCGTGCTTGTTAACCCGTTTCCTTCTGCTCGGTTGATAAGTACGTTTCATGATTTCTATTTACCATTATATGTGAACACTGAAAAGATTCATAAATTAAGAAAAAAACTTACACTAATGAAAGATCGCTTATCGTTTATATAACATCTTCCGGCCTTATGTTATTGTTTGCCGGAACTATGGTTGAACCGGGCAATTATGAGGTGTAAATTACTTTGTTGCAGATAACGTATCAGGCCCGGTTTTCTTCTGATTTTTTTTCCAATACGGGATATTGCATACTGACATTACGGCCTTAACTGCCGGGACGATATTCGCAATATTTATCATACTAAAGAAGTTAATCCCCAAAAATATCTGATTTTTTCATGCTAAAAGGTTTTTTAAACGGAATTGAAAAAGTGTTCGGCTCGCGGGCTGATCGTGACCTGAAAAAGCTCGAACCCATTGTCGGGGAAATAAATTCTTTCGAGGCTGAGTTACAGGGACTTACAGACGAGGAACTGAGTGCCAGAACCGATAAGTTCCGCCGGTATATCAAGGATGAGACGGCTGAGGTAGACACCGAGATCAATGAAATTAAAGCCAGACTGACTCAAAGCGGCGAGGAGGACACGCTGTCTATTGAGGAACGGCGCGCATTGACGGAAGAACTCGAGAAGAAACAGGACGACTGGCTGGAAATCCTGGAAGATGTGTTGGAAGAAATCCTGCCTGAGGCATTCGCCGTTTTAAAGGAGACCTGCCGCCGCTTTGTGGGGAAATCGTGGAAGGTCGCCGGCCGGGAAACGGTATGGAATATGGTGCCCTACGATGTGCAGCTTATGGGAGCGGTAGCACTGCATCAGGGCAAAATTGCCGAAATGAAAACCGGGGAGGGAAAAACGCTGGTGTCGATCTTCCCGGCGTACCTGAATGCATTGGCTGGAAAAGGCGTACACGTCGTAACGGTGAACGACTACCTGGCTAAACGGGATGCCGAATGGAACGAACCCATTCTGAACTTTCACGGCCTGAAAGTGGATTGTATCGACCGCTATGAGCCGAATACCGAGCTTCGCCGGGAAGCATACCGTGCAGATATCACCTACGGCACCAATAACGAATTCGGGTTCGATTACCTGCGCGATAATATGGCGACCAGCGCCGACCAACTAGTGCAGCGCGGACATCATTACACCATCGTCGATGAGGTCGATTCTGTATTGATCGATGAGGCACGGACGCCGCTGATCATCTCCGGTCCGGTTCCCCAGGATAATCAGACCGAGCGGTATTTGCAGCTTAAGCCGCGCGTGGAAAGTCTGGTCGAGGCCCAGAAAAAACTGGTTGCCAGGATCGTTTCTGAAGGAGAAGAAGCCTTTAAAAACGGCGATGAGGATCAGGCCGGGCTGGCGCTGCTTCGCGCTCAGCGGGGTTTCCCCAAAAACACGAGGTTCCGCAAGCTGATGCAGGACCCGACTATTGGCAAGCTGGTTCAGAAAACCGAATATTATTATCTGCAGGATAACGCCAAGAATCTCCCTTTTGTAGACGAGGAACTTTACTACTCGGTGGACGTGAAAATGAATTCCATCGAGATGACCGAGAAAGGGCGCGAGTTTATTACCGGCGCCGAAGAGGATGACGATTTTTTTGTGATTCCCGATATGGGATTGGAAACCTCACTCATTGAGGAAGAGTTTCGCGAGAAGGAAGAAAACGAGAAGAACACAATCTTCAAAAATGAGGAGTTCAGCGTCGATTTCAAGGAAAAACACTGGGAGAAGCGACGCAATGAACTCGCGCGGGAAAAATCCCAGCGGATGGCGGAACTGAACCGGCTATTCGCCGAGCGCAGCGACCGTATTCATACCGTTAACCAGTTGCTGAAAGCCTATACCCTCTTTGCACGGGACGACGAATACATCGTCCAGGAAGGCAAAGTTCAGATCGTGGATGAACATACGGGCCGGGTGCTGTCGGGCAGACGTTATTCTGATGGCCTTCATCAGGCATTGGAAGCAAAAGAGAATGTGAAGGTAGAGGCTTCCACACAGACTTACGCGACCATCACACTTCAAAACTATTTCCGGATGTACCATAAGCTGTCCGGAATGACCGGTACGGCTGTGACGGAGGAGTCTGAATTTTTCGAGATCTACAAAGTTGACGTACTCGAGATTCCCACCAACGAACCCGTCATCAGGGAGGATGCCGAGGATCTCGTATTCCGCACAAAACGGGAAAAGTATAATGCCGTAATCGAAAAGATCCGCGAATATAATAAGACCGGGCAGCCGGTGCTGGTTGGTACTACCAGCGTGGAAGTTTCTGAGACGCTGAGTCGTATGCTCAAGCGTACACAGATACAACACAATGTGCTGAACGCCAAACAGCATCAGCGGGAAAGTGAGATTGTGGCCCAGGCCGGACAAAAGGGGGCGGTGACAATCGCCACCAATATGGCCGGCCGTGGTACAGACATTAAGCTGGGTGAGGGGGTGACTGAACTGGGAGGACTTGCCATTCTGGGCACGGAACGCCATGAATCGCGGCGCATCGACCTTCAGCTGCGCGGGCGCTCCGGCCGCCAGGGCGATCCGGGTGAATCCCAGTTCTATGTCTCTCTCGAAGATGAATTGATGCGCCTTTTCGGCTCCGAACGCGTGGCAAGCGTAATGGACCGGCTCAAATTCGATGAAGGAGAAGTAATTCAGCATCCCTGGATCTCAAAATCGATTGAGCGGGCCCAGAGCAAGGTAGAACAGAATAACTTCAGTATTCGTAAGCGCCAGCTCGAGTACGACGATGTGCTTAATAATCAGCGGAATGTGGTTTACGGCCGGCGGCGCCATGCCCTGTTGGGCGAAAACCTGATTTCCGATATTCAGGATATGCTTCAGGATTTGGTCACCTCCATTATAGAGGAATACTATGATGCGGGCGATTTTGATACTATTCATGACGAAATCATGCGTATCCTTGCTACCGACATTGAAGTTGACCGGGAAAGATGGGCTTCGCTGGGCGACGACGGCGTGGTCGATATGATCATCGAAAAGGCACTCGAAACTTATCGCGAAAAGGAACAGGCCATTGCAGGGCCGCTCAATGATGTTCTCCAGCAAATCAGCCAGAGCGACATGGAGAACAAGCCTCAAAGCGTACAGGTCATTTTCACCGACGGCATGCGCTATCTGCGCGTGGTGGTCGATGTCGAACAGGCGATCAAAACCAGGGGCCATGAGATCCTGCGGGCACTCGAACGTACGGCCGTCTTATCTATGATCGACGACAAATGGATGGAACACCTGCGCGAACTGGACGTCCTCAAAGAAGGAATCGGGCTGCGTGCTTTTGGCCAGAAAGATCCGCTCGTAGAGTATAAGCGGGAATCTTTCATGCTCTTCAGGCAACTGATCGAAGAAATCAATAACGACATTATATCGCTGATATGGAGAGCCGTTCCCGAAGGTGGTGAACGGGAACAACCGTTACAACAGCCGACTCAGCAGCGGGAGCGCTTTGACCGCAAACGCATGAAAACCCATCATGAAGCCTCTGCAAACATGGGATTCCAGATGGGCGGCCAGCCGGTCGACGGTGACCCATCGACTAACGGCGAAAGGAAGCGGGAACCAGTGGTTGTCGGAGAAAAAGTCGGCCGTAATGATCCCTGCCCCTGCGGGTCGGGGAAAAAGTACAAATACTGCCACGGCCGAAACGACTGAACGGTGAAGGAGGTTAGTTGGTAGTTATTAATCGCCGGTTGTCGATTGTTGATAACCGGCGGTATCATTATTGACAAGGTACAACTGACAACAAACCACGAACAGCAAATACCCCGCGATTATTTTTTCATGAATCACTTGTTGTTCAATTCTCTTACCGACCCCGTCCCCGGTATCCGGGGCGACCTGGATATCATCCCTGTTTCTCATGAAGGTCACGAGCTGCTATATTTCCACGATATGCTCGGGTATGCTACAGAAAACTTCATTCTTGATCGCTCGGTCGCCCCGATTATGACGCAATTCAGCGGCGGACAGACGATTAACGATATCCTCGATATGTTCCCTGCACCGGATGTTTCCGGCGTTGGTAAGACGGAGTTGCTTGATTTTGTCCGCTTCCTGGACCAGAACCGGATTTTATACTCCTCTTATTTTCAAAACATCTCCGGGCAGGTTGAGGCGGATTTCGAAGCCGCACAAACCCGCCCCCCAATTTCGAACGGCAGTTCATATCCCGATGATCCGGGCGAATTGAGGCTTTTATTCGACCGGGCGTTTGCACAGGCAAATCATACTTCATCCGCCGCTGAAGCAGGGGCCATTCGTGCCCTGTATGCCCCGCACATCGATCCACGTGTGGGAATGGAAAGTTATGTGAAGGCTTTTGCCCCGCTCAAAAGCCTCAAGCCGCGGCGAGTCGTTCTACTGGCTACCTCTCATTATGCGGGTTTATACGGCTCTCTTTATCTTGGAAGACCATTTATTCTCACAAAAAAGCATTTTGAAACCCCGCTTGGACTGGTGAAAACCGACCGGGAATCGATCGAAAGGCTTTCAGACCTGAATAATCCGGGTCTCTCGTTCAGCGATCGCGCTCACCGGGTTGAACACAGTATCGAGCTGCATCTGATCTTCCTGAAATATCTCTGGAGCCATGATTTCACCCTGGTACCCGTTCTGGTCGGCAGTCTGGATGATCTTTTATACCTGGAGGACGGAGACCTGGGGAACAAAATGCGCAGCTTCGGGGAATCCCTGCATCAGTTATTTGCAGGGGATCCCGACACCCTCTTTTTAATAAGCGGCGACCTGGCCCATTTCGGACGCAAATTCGGAGACGATCAGCCTGCCGCAGCGTACTTTGACGAAGTTCACCAATTTGACAGGCAATTTATGGAGGCTGCCGTGCAGGGATCCCCGGAGACGGTCCTCCGGGTTATGCAGACCAACAACGACCGCTACCGTATCTGCGGGTTCCCCCCGTTGATAAGCTTCCTGACAGCGATGCCGAACCTCACCGGCGAGCAAATCTGTTATGACTTGTGGGATGAACAGGAACGGGAAAGTGCCGTGACCTTCGGCTCCATATTATACAGACAGGCAAAGTAATTCTCGCCGGCAAATCATCCTTCCAGATTCCTTCAAAAAATAGCTCCGGATCAATGGGAGCCGGGATCAATCCCGCCATTAGGAATGCAATTGGCCGGTTCCCAGGCCGTTATCAAACCGACGGTTTCTCTCACTCAATAAAAGATCCATGCTTGTCGGTCATCTTGCGGCCGGACTCCTTTTTAAACGACTACGGCGGGAGGTTAATCTCGGCGTCTATTTCACGGCTGCCCTCCTGCCCGACATTTTGCTCTGGGTTTTTATTTTGATGGGGTTCGAGTCTTTACATGTTC
Source organism: uncultured Chitinophagales bacterium (assembly GCA_964572735.1). Lineage (GTDB taxonomy): Bacteria > Bacteroidota > Rhodothermia > Balneolales > DATFMH01 > DATFNI01. Next base: position 11,074 of record CAZNHE010000014.1, read on the forward strand.
CGGCGGATTTCGCATCGAAGCACTACTACACCTTCACATTCCCTTTTTCCCACAGCCTGGCTGCCGATCTCTTCTGGGCGCTGCTGGCCGGCATTTTCGTTTACAAAAAACTGGCATGGGACTATCTGGAAGCAGGGAAAGCCGGATTTGCCGTCGGGGCAGCCGTTATGTCGAATTTCGTTCTCGATGCACTCGTCATAGTCCCCGGAATGCCTCTTGTTGGACCGAACTCCGGGAAAATCGGATTAGGGCTGTGGAATAGCATGCCGGTTGCCATCGGTATAGAAATCGTTCTTGCTATCATCGGCCTGATCATTTACCTGAAGGGAACAAAAAGACGGCTGCTAAAACGAATCGTGATTTCCACCGTTATGGTAATTCTGATGATCTTTGCGATAACCCTGCCCTACCGAAGTACCGTGCCCCTTTCGCCGGATTTCATTGCCGTTTGGGAATTAATCGCCTTTTTGATCGTTATCTCCACAGGCTTTTGGGTGGATGGACGCTTTTCTCTGAAAGCAGCTACCTGATTCCCTTTGAAGGATGCCTCAATGGTATATTTATGAGAATCTCACCATTGTTTTTCAATTTCCGAAACTATGTATAAATCTGAGGATTCCAATCCCCTTGTCTTGAAAACGGCACAAGCCGGCAATTGGCATGAGTGGGTATTGATCGGCGGAATAAGCCTGTTGTTCGGCATTATTTTTTTGCTCAACCGCGATAAAGCCAGTGAGCAGATGATCGGATGGATCTTGATCGTAGGCGGAGGGTTGGGTATCTGGAGTGGATTTCAGCGCCAGAAAGACGGCTGGATTGTCGTCTTGTGGTACAAATACGGTGAACTAACCTGGATGATTTTTTCAAAAGACGCGGTTCTCGATGAATCATACAGCAACCCCCATTTATGGACGGGCATACGTATCACAAATGTTTCAAAAGGCCTGCTGGCCACCGAATCATTCATGGAGAGCCGCTTTGAGGTCTTCATAAAAACCATAGACGAGCCGGAATGGGCCTCCCTGTTCCCCGATTTGCCCGAAGCCGTTGTATTCTACCAGCAGGAAATACGGCGCTTCCTCGACTGGATAGCCGAATATGCCCCCGATCTGGAAGTCCAGTCCGGGCCGACGCGAAAAACAATGGATAATTGAGACTTGCCGGCTGCGGGTTGCCGATCATCGGCGGCCACGGACGATTAACTACCGTCTAAGCCATTAATTCATACAAGTCTTCAATCCGCAACCGCGTAAAATCGTCAATTGCCCGGGAGGTATGCTTAAAATCTGCGGCGGCATGAGTCGTGGTAATTCCGATAACTTTACATTCTGCCCGCCACGCCGACTCCACGCCCGACAGTGAATCCTCAATGACAACGCAGCAGCGGGGAGGATGATGCAGGGCTTCCGCCGTTCTCAGGTATATTTCCGGATCGGGTTTCCCGTTTTTAATGTCCGATTCATCCAGGATGATATCAAAATATTTCCGTGTCCCGGTCATATCGAGTGTGAAATCAACATTTTCCGCAGGAGCAGAGGTTGCGATGGCGCGTGGAATCCCGCGGGTTGCCAGGCCGCTCAAAAAATCAATCAGTCCATCTATCGGCCTGATGTGGTCCTGATAGATCTTCCTGTACAGAGCTTCCTTCTCGCGGGCATAGGCCTGCATCTGTTCGCGCGTAATATCTCCGAAAAGCCGGGGAATCCAGTCTTTGTTGGCACGGCCGAAAATATTTTCTTTCATATAATCATCAGATAGATGATACCCGTGCTGCTCACAAAATTCACGCAGGGCCTTTTTATGGTAAGGATTACTGTCGACGACCACACCATCCATATCAAAAATAACGGCAAATGATGGTTGGGAAGCCTGCTTCATAAAATCATCTTTAGCTCGGTGTTTTGGAGAAGCACGAAGATACCATAATTCTCTGAAGGATACGACCTCAACAGAAATATCGAAGACCGGCAATCATCCGGATGGCAGCAGGTTCCAGGACCCAGTTATTGAATTTAGAGAATGCTGTTAGCATTAATCTCCTATGTGTGAGGCGACAATCTAATTTCTTCAATTACCGATGCCCCATAACAAAAATTTGCATCCTGTGTCGATGATTATTGAATTCATCTATGCGTTTTCGGGGTATGTCGAAGACGTCGACCTGTTATCGGCCCCCTATTATTTCTCCTGGGAAAGCAGGTTATGGAGAGGAAGATCAAGATACAGGTTTTCCCGCCCTGCCTGTTTACTTTTTACAATGACGATGTTCTCGAGTTCTTTCAGGCATTCCGCAGCTGTCTGCCTCTTTGCGATTCCTTATACCTGCCAAAAATCTCACTTTACAATGAGGCTGCTCAAACAGCAACCCGATCAGTTCCTTTGAATAAACCCGCGACGGAAGCTTTTCGCGGGCTTCATCAATCGCTTGAGCAAGCAGTGTTCTAATGGATTCGATCTTCTCCATGGTTTCCCGGGCTGTGGGCTGTGATCCGGACAGCATCCAGCATAAACGGAATCCACGCTTCCCGGTCGCCTCCTTCCGTAACCGCCCTTATTTTAAGGTTGTGGTATCCTTCTGTCATTTTCTCCTCTCAGCGTCCGCTTAAGAGCATCCTCCTTTCCAGAAGAAGAGCAATTGTGATTACAATAATCATTCCAATATCCCGGAATAACCCTGTTGTGAGTTTGGTATGCGGATCAAAGGCGCCGAAGCAGCCGCAGTCGCCGACGGTCGGGTTAAACAGGAGCTGCCAGCCGATGACCAGACAAAAGGCGATAACCAGCGCTAACGAAATGCTCAGGAACACCTTCTTCCACCATCCGGAAAACAAAAGGAGGGCCAGAACAAACTCAAATCCGATAAAAAACCAGACCAGCCCTTTCACCCACGCAACAGGAGCCGATGGAAACAGTACCACCAGAAACTGAATAGTCAGGTAAGGGTCGAGATATTTTCCGATTGCCGAAGCCAGGAAAACCAGCCCGATCAGGTATCGCAATACGAGTGCTATGTAAAAAGATGCGGGGCGAGCCATTTGAAAGTAAAGTTAGAAAAAATTGTTCGTAAAACAGATATGAATGGTTGGCGGCCGCTTGTTAGTCGTCAGCGCCTGATTATCGGCGGGTGTCGGTTTCTGCATAGCTTATCACAACCTCCCTGAATCTTCGGTTTTGCAGGATATCTTCACCAGACCCGGCCGATCAGCCCCTTCAGATATAGTCCTTCAGGGAAGGCCAGGTCTACGGCATGATCGGAGGCCTGGCTCAGCCATTCCATCACCTGGATTTCCCGGCCCGCATCGAGGGCGGCATCGGCCACGATCTTCTGGAAAAGCTCCCGTTCCACCTGTCCCGAGCAGGAGAACGTCGCCAGCACTCCGCCCGGTTCGAGCAACTGACAGGCCAGCATATTGACATCTTTATATCCCCGCGTGCCCCGGCCCATATGTGCCTTTGATTCTACAAATTTGGGCGGATCGAGGATGATTACATCGAAAGAGCGGTTTTTCTCCCGGTAATTTCTCAAAATTTCGAATACATTTCCCTGCACGAGCTCATGATTCTCCTGTGATAAATCATTCAAATCGAGATGACGTTTTGCAAGGTCGAGTGCTTCGGACGAAGAATCGATGTGTGTCACGGAAGCAGCGCCTTTTCTCGCGGCTGCAATCCCAAAACCGCCTGTGTATGAGAAGGCGTTTAAAACCCGCTTATCATGAACATAGCGTGTCAGAGCCTGCCTGTTTTCTCTCTGGTCAAGATAAAACCCGGTTTTGTGTCCGCGGATAACATCCACATAAAACCGGTTGTCGTATTCCCGGATCTCGACCTGGTTTCCCGGGTCTTCTCCTGTGAGGATGCCGGTTGAAAAAGGGAGCCCCTCGCGGGAGCGCCCCGGGGCATCCGAGCGTTCATAAATGCTGTGAGAAGGAAAAAGTTCTTCCAGCGCATTCACGATAGGAACTTTCCAGTGATCGGCTCCTGCAGAAAGAAACTGCACCACAATAAAAGACGCATAATGATCGGCAATCAACCCCGGGAGTCCGTCTGATTCTGCGTTGATAATACGCCACGCATCAGTATATGCTTCCAGGTTCATCCTCTTCCGGTGCTCTACGGCCCGCGAAAGGCGTTTCCGGAAAAAATCGGCGTTTATCTTTTCCTCCGGATTAAAACTCCATATCCGGGCGCGGATTTGCGAGTGAGGCGACCAGGCGGCCCACGCCAGCACCGCGCCGTGGTCGCTTTCCACAGCCACAGTCTCACCGGGATCGGGATTACCCGCCACATCCCGGATAGCTCCTGAAAAGATCCATGGATGCCTTCTTTTCAAAACTTTTTCCCGGCCGGGCCTGAGAATAATTTTCGCCTGTGGTTTCATCAGTTAAGAGCACTAATTATGAGGAGATACCGGCTTTGTGATTTTTTTGAAGCACTGTGAAAACGCATACCTTCAGCTATCGGCCTCTGAAAATCTTACAGCAGCTGAACAACGAGTACCAGGAGCAAAAATACCTGAGCCTGTGAAAATACCGTTTGAATGGCTGCCGACCTAATCAATTGCGAATAAAAATGACTATGAACAGGCTTCCGGCCGGATACACCCTGATCAGGAGCCGGATATTTCATCTGTTAATCGTGAAATTAAAACCTGCTGGGCGGGGTTAATCTTTTCCCGTGCCCGGATCTCCGGGAAAAACTGCGCTTTGTCGATCTCGGGAAAAGACTGCCGCTTTCCGGATTTCGGGGGCCATTCTATTTCGAACAAATTGCTTTCAGGACGATAGTCTCCCGGAACATTTCCTTCAAAGGCCCAGGCCCACACCACCTTTCCCCCTTTCTGCTTTACATGATCCAGCGGAATGAATGGTCCATGTGGAATAATCCCTGTTTCCTCCTCAAATTCCCGTCGGGCCGCATCCAATACTTCCTCATCCTCTCCGATCAGTCCTTTGGGAATCGTCCACGATCCGTCATCCTTATTCACAAAAAAGGGTCCTCCGGGATGAACCAGGAACAACTCCAATTCGTCCTTTTGGCGGTACATCAATAATCCGGCACTTTTTTTGGAAGACATCATAAAAACCCATTGTAAAGCCTAAAAATCTGTCTTATTGCAACGCTCACCGGCATGAGTTAATTTTCTACATCTGCCAGGGGAAGAACGACTCTCCCCGTGATAAAACACTCTTTCAGAAGGATCATGACCAAATCAGCTTTCATGCTCGGTGCCGCCTGTTGTTCTTATGCAGCAGCCCTGGCTTTTCTGGCGGCCGCTTTTTTTCAGAAAGACAGAGTAGTATGGATAGCTTTATCTTCGACATTTACAGGTTTGGGTACGCTCCACATCAGCCTGTATGCCAGGATGAGAAAGGAAGAAACCTGAAAAATGCCTCTGGCTGCAAGTCGGGTACGAAAATACCTGGAAATGGCGAAAAAGAATCAATGGTCGTAATTTGGAAGCATTGATCCTCTTACAGAAGAAGTCGCGAAGAAGCATATAGTCATATACCCGACGGGGTACTTTTCATTTTCACAGGTATTCAAACAATCTTCATAACTCTCGGGAGTTTTCTGATAATGACCCGTTTCTCAAGATATGCTGATTCTTTCTTGTCGTAAACCGGCCGGCCGTTTCGTTATAGAAAACCGCCACGACAACGCATATATAGAAACCCATTGTTCCAACGAAAAATGATCCCATGGCGCATCCGCACCATCATCATCCACACACACATGGAACCGACCAAACGGTCGGGCGTCTGTGGATTTCCATTGTTCTGAACCTGGCAATCACGCTGGCCGAGGTGGCCGGCGGACTTTTGTCCAATTCGCTGTCGCTGCTCTCCGATGCATTGCATAATCTCAGCGATACCGCTTCGCTCGGCATCAGCCTTGGCGCACGCAAGATCTCACGCTGGCGGGCTAATGAGGTCAAAACCTTCGGGTACAACCGGGCCGAAATATTGGGCGCCTTCATCAATCTGATCATTCTCATTTTGATCGGAGTTTACCTGATTTATGAGGGCATTTATCGTTTGTTCCATCCCGAACCCATTGACGGATGGATCATGCTCTTTATTGCCATTGTGGGACTGATCGGCAACTTTGTCACAGCAGGACTCCTGCTTAAAAGTTCCAGGGACAGCCTGAATATCAGGAGTGCGTTTATGCATATTGTCGCTGACGGGCTTTCTTCGGTCGGAGTGGTAATCGGGGGATTTCTGGTTCTGTTTTATCATCTTTACATCGTCGACGCCATTCTGACCCTGATCATTGCAGCCTATATCCTCGTCTACAGCTGCCGTACGCTCCGCGAAACCATCGACATACTCATGGAAAGCACACCCGGCGAAATCGACATTGACAAGCTCACAGACGCCGTTTCACAATTGCCCGAGGTGTTGGATATCCATCACATCCACATTTGGCGGCTGGACGAAAATCATATCTGCATGGAGGGGCATATTCTCATCCCACCCGATGAGTTGCCCAATCTGGAGACTGTCAAGCTGCGGATCAAGGAACTACTGAAAAAGCGGTTTGGGATTTTTCACTCTACTCTCGAATTCGAACTGGACCCCTGCCTGGATTCAGAGGGAAAACCCTGTAACGAGTCGGTCTCAAAGATGGCCGTGGAGGCGGGCCGGAAATGAAAGGAAGTGCAGTGGCCGGTTGTCCGGTCGACGGCTGCGTAGCGGATGGACACTACATTTGAGGAGCATTACCGACCTGCGGATGGAGGAGGGTGGTTCCGGAATTTGAGCACAAACCTCTGTTCTCCTGTTTCTGAGTCATCGTCCCTATGGCGCCGGCTGCGGGCAGACTGCCAAAGATAGAAAAGGGTTCCCGGTACGCCCGGGAGCCCCGCAAGTGGAAGGTGTTGATCCGCATTTTTTGCAGATCTCAGTTTAAAGGTAATCTGGTGGAACTGTTTTTCTGGTCCTCTTCCGGTTCGGATTCAGGCACACGAAAACAATTCCACGCGGGTTGCTTAACCTGGGTAGGAAGCCTCTGTTTCAGAATCACCGGCATGAACCGCTTTTTCTATACCTGTAACGGAAGAAAGAAAATACCACAAAGCTAACAAAGCGGTGATCAGGCCGATATAGCCGCCAATGGTTCCAATGGCGCCTGAGTTCGTCCAGTTTACCAGGGCTCCGGCCAGGTGTGAAAGCCACAATCCTAAGAGGAATAGTTGTCGAATGAGATGGCCTTTGAATGAAGCCAGCCAAAGACAGAAAACAACGGCAGCTATTACAATAAGGATCCAGCCGTCCATCGCTGCGGGTCCGGTATTTGCGGGCAGATTTGGAGACATGGTGTACCTTAGCGTCCAGGAGAATGAGGCAGCGCCAATCACCAAAAACAGTACGGGTTCTATTTTACCTTCCCTGAAGAAGGAAAATATTCCGGCTATTGCCAGTACAATACCACCCAGAATCATCATCATCGGTAAGGCATTGCTCATTGCATCACCAGAGATCCAATGGGCGTATCCCATGCTCGACAACCACGTGGATATGAATAACACAGCATATCCCAGATCACTTGCAGCGGAGAACTTATTATTCATGGATTCCTCCTGTTTTGCGTTCTTGTTCTTATTTAGCCATCCCACACTTTACTATTTTTAAATTTAATTATCAATAAAACATTTTGCTATATCGATTTAATTGTTTGTCCATAGAGATAAGGGGTTCCTTGTAGCTGCCTCTTTGACCAAAAGGGGCAGGGAGCCTCTCACATTCACACAGCAAGCAATCCCATACAAAATTATGGCCCGGAAGAGGGGGATGAACCGTTTTTGATTTTGCAGGCTACACCAGAGAAGAGCTCAGTTTACTCACATCTTTATTAAAGGCAAGTGCCGCGAGTTTTATAGCTTCGGAAAGAGTAAGATAAGGATGGAATTCATTCGTCAGTTTCTGGATAGTGATTCCGTGGCGGATGGCCAGGGCCACTTCCATGAGAAGTTCGGAACCTTCGGGTGCGAGAATCCGGGCACCGACCAGATGATCTGTGGCCACATCTCTGATCAGTTTCACAAAACCCCGGGTGTCGCGCGCCGCCTGAGCCCTCGGAACCCGGCTCAGTTCCACGGTTGCCGTGTCATAATCGATCCCCGCATTTTCCGCCTGCCGCTCATCCATGCCGACACCTGCAACCTGGGGATCGGTGAATATAACCCATGGAACTACCGAGAAATCACGCAGTTTATGGCTATCCGTCAGCGCATTTTCTGCTGCGAGCCGCCCCTCATACGCAGCCGTATAGACAAACTGGGCTTCACCATTGACATCCCCGACGGCAAAAATATGGGGCTGTGTTGTCCGCAGGGTCTCATCGACCGCCACATATCCCTGGCCAAACACATGGACTCCTATCTCCTTCAGCCCCAGGCCATCCGTATTACCGTGCCGGCCGGTAGCGGCAAGAATATGACTTCCGCGGATTCGCTCCGTACGTTCCGCGTGGCGAATCTGCACGATGACCTCATTACCAATCGGGTACACTTTCTCCAGATCAACAGCGGTGAGAATCCGCACGCCCTCCCCTTCCAGATAATCCCGAAGCGCCTCGGTTATGTCAGGGCTTTCTGTTGGAAGTATCCTTTCCGAACGCTGTAAGATAGTCACCTGTGAGCCCAGGCGCCTGAACAACTGGGCATTCTCGAGCGCCACGTAACGCCCTCCCAGAATAATCAGGTGCTCCGGGAGTTCCTCCAGTTCATAAGCTGTTTCATTGGTCAGATATCCCGCTTCCTTTAATCCGGGCACAGCAGGGATAAACGGACGCGCACCTGTGGCGATCATAAGGAAACGCCCACTGTAGTTCTTCCCTCCGACTTTTACCTCATGTTCCCCGGCAAAATGTCCACGGCCTTTTATCCATTCAATATTTGGGTCATTACGAATGACATCCACATATTTCGACTGCCGCATATCGGCCACCAGCTCCTTTTGCTGCTGGATTACCCGCTTGAAATCAGTGACGGTGCTATGTACCTCGATGCCTTCGAAATGCGTATGGGAAGCATGATAGCTGACTTCCCCGGCGCGTATAAGCGTTTTGGAAGGAATACAACCGACATTCACGCAGGTTCCGCCAATGGGAAGCCCGTCGTTGACGATCAATATGCGCCCGCCGAGCTCGCTTGCCCGCAGGGCTGCAGAAAACGCTGCCGATCCCCCGCCGATGATGATCAGTTCGTAGTCGTAATTACCTGTTTCTTTATCTTCCATGGCCGCTTTCATCACATCATTCAATTCTTCGGCGCCCGCCCTTTCAATACTGCCGAACAGGCCTTGCAGGCGGCGCAATAAGGTGACATCTCCCGATAAGTTACTCAATCGCACAAACAACATCCGCCCTATCTTGCGTTCGGGTTGCAAAATGGACCGTTCATGGCATATCCCGATTTCCGGGACCACACGAAGGAAGATACCTCGTCCGTCTTCCAAAGTCGATTGTATACTATTCCGGTTTGCAAAATCAATAATTAATAACGAAATTGCATGTTTTTTGTTGAGATGCTTCCCGATCTGATCGGGAGTGAATCAAACAATTATTCCCGGACTGCCGCGACGTAAAAAATCGCAGAACGAAAAAAAGAAAAAGGGCGCTCTTTTGGAAAAGTACGGAATACGTAACAGAAACAGGGTAAGATCTGTCACGATACCTTTGAATACGATCAGAGATTAATACCCGGCTCTTCTCAAAGAGGAACCCGCGGGCAAGTGTTTGGAGTTCACCGGGGTAGGCCGGAAGCGTTTTTCCCGGGGTATTGGCGTAAAAAAAACAAATTAAAAAAATCTACAAATTGGGAACGCTTATTCAAGTTTTACCATTTAAGTGTCGGTAATTCAATAACCGAACTACGGAAAATGGCCCTTTTGTATTGAGTATTCACCTTGATGAATTTCGTAATGTGTAAGACCTGCAGCTTACAATATCGGCTGCGGGAGCCGGCTTGCCGGGCGGGGGAAAACAACCTATAACTATGGAAGCAAATTTACCGGAACTCATTCGATCCTGCTGCAAGGACGAAGCATCCTTCAACCTCGTATGGAAGCGATTTAAAGAGGTAAAGGCCCGTTGTGCAGCAGCTCAGAAAAATCTGGATCTGCTCGAATCCGCAATCAGACATGATTATGACGCGATCCTCATAACCGGTCTGAACCTCGAAGAGCCGGGTCCCGAGATTGTATATGTGAATAGAGGATTCTGTGAGATGACGGGCTATGAAGCTGCGGAGGTCATTGGCAAAACGCCCCGAATCCTGCAGGGACCCAAAACGGATCCCGAAGTGCTTGAGCAGCTCAAAAGATCGTTGCGGGAAGGACGCTCTTTCTTCGGACAAACCATAAATTACCGCAAGGACGGAGGTGAATTCGTCAATCAGTGGGATATTCACCCTCTTTATAATGATGCCGGTGAAATCACACACTGGGTGTCGTATCAACATGATATCACACGCCGCAAAGAGGCCGAAATTGCTTTCCATCGGGCAAGCCGGGAATTCGATACCCTTGTAGAAAACTCCAAAAGAATTCAGGTAGATTTCACCCCTGACGGAGGAATTTTGCTGGGGAATCACCTCTTCCGCGATCTTCTCGGCTACAGCAAAGAGCAAATCAAAAGGCTGACGATCTGGGATCTGGTGTACCATGAGGATCATCTGCGGCTTAAGAATGCCATTCTGGTCAATCAAAACGGCGGAGAAGTCATTGATACCGATTATACCATCCGCCTCATCCATAAACAGGGAACTCTTATTGAGTGTGCCATAGATATCGAGAAGCTCAAAGGAGAAAATGGAATTTTCATGCGGGCCACTGTCGATAATATCACCCTGCAGAAGCGAATTATTGAGGCTCTTGAGAAACGAAATACCGACTTCCTCAAAATGTTCAGGTCCAAAAGTGATTTCACCTATAGCCTGGACGTCAGTGATCCCGCAAACCCCCGGTTCGACTGGTTCTCAGAAGGCTTTGAGCATGTCACCGGTTACAAACCGGAGGACTGCACCGGCCGGAGTGGGTGGCAAAGGTTAATTCATAAGGGAGATCTCGGACTCGTAAGAGATCATATCCGGCGGGTCCGGGAAGGAAAATCATCCACAGAAGAATATCACATCATCACGGCAGAGGGGGATGAAATTCCCATAATCGATTATGCCAGGCCGGATGAAGACGCCGCACATGGCGGAATAAACCGGCTCATCGGCTCTATCATGCACAAGGTGGCGGAGGAAAAAGAAGCATAAATATTTTTTTGACCGGATCGGATCGGTCAGCTATCTGACATTCGTGACCTCGCCGGAACGATCATCCTTCATTATTCGGATGTAATCAGGGTTCGACATTTTTATCATCCGGCGCATGCCCAGATGCGCGGCGTCAATGAGGGGTTGTATATCCTCTCTGAATATGCGGTCGAAACTGCCATCCTTCTTTCCGGCAAGCAACCCTTCTTTGATACGTTTCGCCAGGGCCAGGTTATCCTTCTTTACATAAAAGAAAAAATCTTCGGGATATTTCAGGTATATGCCGTTTGCAATAGCAAAATGCATCTTCGGACGCTCTTTTATCTCAGAAGCTATTTCATAAACCCCTCTGGGAAAACCGTCTATAGCATGATTGGCAAGCATGGTGAACAAGCTGTCATAGGTTTGGGTCGTAACTACGTGAACACCATTCTCCTCAAGAATCTGAACATCCGGCCAGTCATATTCCTGACCAAGCCTGAACTTATTCAGCTGCTCCGCATTCATGACATTCTTAAACATGTTTTTGTCCGCCTGATTCACCATAATCAGCCGACAACCTATGTATCCCTTGGTAAGCGGAACCTTAACAGCTCTCAAAACCCATGCCCGTGCCAGCGACATGTTGGAGGACACGACATCCACGCCGTCTCCAACACGGAGGTGGCGAAGCACGTCCCGTGCAACCTGGTGCTTCATCACCAACTCCAGCTTAAACGGACCATACTGCTTTTCCGTCTTTTTCAGAGCCATTTCCAACAACTTGTAGTAATAACCGTTGATCACGACATCGCGGGGATCATCGTAGTACCGTACCAGCGTGACGTTGGCATGTTGTGCATAGACGGGCTTTACTATGACCAGGATGGACAAAAGCCACATCAGGCATAATCCGAGGGTAGTAATTGAGTTAGGTTTCATTTTTTTGATTATGAAGGCGGTTTGGATAATAGTCAAAACAGGTTATTGTCATTCATGAGAAGAAAGCTTCTGATTCCTGCCGAAACGATGCTTCAATCCGATACACGAAGCTGTAACAAGATCTTCACCGGGGTACTTTTGACCACATTTTTTATTTCGACAGCTCTTCCGGGGAAGCCGTCGATCCTGCTATCGGCTCTTTTATACTTCATTTTCCCGGAACGATATTGTGATATGTAAAAAACCCCTGCTATTGATCGATATAAAAGAACAATACCATTATCGTATTCGAAAATAATTTTTAAAGGTATCTTGTTGAAAATACAGAGAAAAATTTACAGGCTTAATATACCGGTAACATGCACACGTGCAATACAGGATGACTTCCCGGCCCAACACATGATATTTATCTATATGTATATATTTTCTTGCGGCGTCCGGCCTCTTTTTCCGTCCATATCGATTGTACCGGAACTTTCGCAAGGACCCGTTCCTTTCCCCTTAGACGGGTAAAAGCATGAAACCGGATCATCCGGAACCGATCGTTAACAAATCATGAATTCAGGTGTTGCATACTGAAGAACAGACGGTTTCCACTTCTGAAGTATCCCGGTATTTTGCCGCTATAATTCTTGTCCTCCTGGCAGGACTGAGCCTGGCGATGATTACGTACAGAGGGAAATTCCTGTTCTGGAAATACCCGATCAGCGATTTGGGGGCCATTCATACATGGCAGGGTGGTCTGAACATCCCGTCGCTGCTATTTTTCGACACCGCAATGACAATCTCCGGCCTGTTGATGCTGAAAATCGCTTTTGGCCTTTCCCCGGGGATTTCCGTAAAACACCAGAGGCTGAAACAGGTGCTGGTTCTGGCATGCAGTGGTGGATTTTTTCTCGTCATCTTTCCCTATGATGTCTTTGCATACCTTCATATGGCGGGCGGGGCACTCGTATTTGGTCCCATGTGGGGACTGGCACTTCTGTTTTCTCTCGAATTGAGAGGAAGAATATCCCGGTTTACTTTTTTCATTTATCAGCTTGTTCTGCAAGGAACCATCCTCACCTACGCAACGCTGTTCTTCCTTGGCATTCCTGTTGAACAGGGTGCTCAAAAGGTCGGGGTGGCAGGCCTGATGGCGGTACTTTGGTTCGCCACGCGATATACGAAGGATGAAAGCAACACTCCGGCAAATCGTCGGAAGTGATTTATATCAAGACAAAATCGGGCCGCTTGTAAATGCCCGATTACTTCCCTTTCGACAGGAAGCCTTTACTCTTCAAGAGCCTCAGTCGGCGACAGAGCCGGGGCAGCGACAGATCGAGTGAATGGTATATGCATTTCTTCTTCCTGCAAAAAGGAGCGGGCCCGAAAACATTATTGTGAAAAAATCAATTTGATGGATTTCCGACTTTTTGCCGGGACACTTTACTTATATGCGCTTTTTTTTACAATAAAAGCCTTACCTTAGTAGCATTTAGGATACCTGGCTGTTTTCCGTTTCTTACGATTATTAGCGGACAGGTTTTTATTTGGGATTCACAGATCACATTTTTTTTCTCCGGTTTCTTCTGCCGCAGATATCTCTTGTATGGCAGCCGGAATTTTATTTAGCTGCAGGAGGTCAACAGGTACAAAACACTGTATGGCGCCGGGGGGAAGTACTCTGAACGACTTATCGACAGTATTCTCTTATAAGCACTTTCTAAAGCGGGAATTATTGCCATGATAATGATGAAGCAACATTTCACTTTGCAGGATATCGAGAAAATCACGGGCATCCAGTCGGCCACCCTCAGAATGTGGAAGAAGCGCTATGGTATTCTTCAGCCACGTAAAATCCATGCTAAGAAGCTATACTATGGGGTGGAAGAGCTCAAATACCTGCTTAACGTGAAGGTATTAAAAGACGCAGGTTACCGGATTTCCCGCGTACTCGACATGAATGAAAGAGACATGCACGAGAGAGTCCGTTCCATTACACTGGCACGGTCGGATTCCCACAGCCTTCAACTGACCAATGAAATGCTGACAGCCGCCATCAATCTGGATGAATTCCATCTCGAAAATGCTTATTTCCGTTCTGTAGAGCGTATGGGATTCAAACACGCCATGGAGAGAATCTTTCTGCCGCTGATGATTCAGATAAACGATTTATGGATTACCGATGCAATCCACGCCTTACAGGAGCATTTTTACAGAAACTTCCTGCGCCAGAAGCTGATGTCTGCCACCGACCTGCTCCCCCGCATTGACGACCCTGCCCGGGTATTAATGTTTCTCCCCGAGCTCGAGTTGCACGACGTGGCCCTTCTCTTTCTGAATTATCTTTTCCGCGACGCTCAATATAAAACCATTTATCTGGGACAGTCGGTCCCTTATTCGGATCTCCGGATGATCCTGGAGACGCGGGAAATAACTACGGCCGTCCTCAGTGTTTCTTATATCGGAAATCTGAACCTGCACACAGAAATGCTCCCGGAGATTGTCAGGACATACCCGCAGGTGACGTTTATTATAAGGGTATCGGAAACCTGCAGGAATGAACTGGAAAGGATGATCCGGGAAAATGAATTAAACAATATAAAGCTTCCCGTCCGGATGGAAGAGATCGGGGAGGAAATCATCCCCGATCTCTTGCAATCATCTCCCTGATCCGATTATCCTGCCACGGTAAAGGGAATTTTGACCTTAAGTGTAATATTCCTTCCGGGATTTAGAGCATACTCGCGATAACGACTCATATGGTCGACGTAAGCCTTATTGAAAAGATTGTCAATTGAAAGATCGATCTGCATCCGGGCCGATCCGAAGCGAACATCTGATCCGAAGTTTACATCCACAAGTGTGTAACCATTCGTTACAGGTTCGTTTACAGCAATACGATCCTGCTTTGCATAAATGTCGGTATGCAATGAGAAATAAGGATGGTACAGCCCTCCCAACCGTGTTTTTGACAGATGGAAACCGATCCGGCCATGATTGGCGGGCATAAACGGCAGAGGGGAATGAAGAGCCAGGTTGTCGCCGTGCAGCAGGCTGTAACTGCCGTCAAAGGCCAGCCAGGAGGTTGCCTCTAATTGCAGGGCAATGTCGATTCCACGTATCCGTGCATCGGCCTGCGTAATATCATACTTCCGGAACCCGGAGGCCGGATCGATCTGATCCGTGGGATTCCCATAAATATACCGGGATATATGATTGTTATACAGGGTCAGCTCACCGGCTACATGGCTGGAAATGTATTTAAGTGAAGCCTCGGTGTTTGTGGAGGTCTCAGGCTTCAGATCCGAGCTCCCGACTTCATAGCGAAGGGTTCCTTCGTGGACTCCGTTCACAAACAATTCGAAGACGTCAGGCGCCCGCCAGGCGCGGCCCACATTCGCCGTTATCGAAAAATCCTGCAGAATGTGATAAGCTGCTCCGAAACTTCCGCTAAACGCACCATACTTGCGGTTGACAGCAGACACACCGAGCTCCGGGGTTTTGAGAACATCCAGATTACGCGTATCAAAGCGCCCGCCCGCAGAAAGATCAAGCCTGCCGAATCTGGCCTGTTCAAAGATAAAAGCAGCAAAATCCTGCTGATTATAGCCGGGAATCAGCTTTTCCTGCGCCACCGTCCGGTTGGTCTGAATCATCGCTGAAATCCCGACCGTTCCGTAGACAGGACCTATCGGATGATGATGAGCCTTAATATCGAGGGTTCCGGTATTTAATTTCAGGTGAAGTGCGGGAGCCGGATCATTTTCCGAATCAAACTCCTCCCGATCGTTATGTTGATAACCCGCATTGAGTTTGATCCGGAAGAACGAGGCCGGGATGTCGGCCTTCAGGTGCAGCAAGTCGTTATGCAGAGGCTGATATCCTGTGGCATCCGGCTCTTTAGCCGGATCTTCATGTATTTCGATCCGCTGATACAAATGGGAATAATCCAGTGATATCTTCCCCCAGTTATGAGTACTCCCGATCATAAAATCACCATGGGTTTTCCTGACCCTGCTGTTAAACAACTCCCCGTCGGGCGTGTCAATATCTCCCGATTGCAGGCCGCTGACCTGCATCCGGTATCCGACAGATTGATCCGCTCCATGGAGTTCCAGGGCTCCCGCTCCCTGTTTGTTATTGGTAAAACCCGCCAGATTCACTTTTCCTGCAAGAAGCGGAGTTTGTCCGTCTGCCACGGGCAGATCGTACGTTATTACGTTGACAACGCCTCCGAGAGCACCCGAACCGTAAAGAACGCTGCCCGGCCCCTTGACCACTTCCATCTTCCTGACTTCAAACGGATCGATCTCCGGCCCATGTTCATCTCCCCAGTTTTGAGCCTCCTGCCGAACTCCGTCCACGACGACTACCACGCGTTGGGAAGTCAGACCGTGGATCACAGGCTTATCGACCCCTGCTCCGGTTGTATACAGCGAAACGCCCGGAACATTTTTTAACGCACTCATTGCCGTCGTTCCACTCTCCTTTTCAAACTGTTTCTGACTGACAACGGCAATGGATTGCGAGGAGGACAATGCATCGGTGGGCTGAGGCGTTCCGGTAACCGTAACATCCGGCAGATTTAATATGCTCGGCTTCAGCGTTACCGTGAGGGGGCTGCTTCCTTTTTGAATACTAATCCGGCGGACCTCTTTTTTGTATCCCACGTAGGAAATCGTGACAACATACATCCCCGATGGGAGATCGCCGAGCATGAAGTGTCCGTTAACGTTGGTTACGCCTCCGCGATGTAACGCAGGTATGTAAATTTGCACGCCTGGAAGCGGGTTGTGATGTTCATCATACACGTCTCCGGAAAGGCCCTGGGCCATCAGAGAACAGGGAAACAGGAAAAACAGGATGGAAATGAGGATATGGCGTCTCATATCCCTGGTAAATTGAGATAACATTTCAATCTCCTTAATTTTAGGAATCTTTAGTGAACGGGATACACTTCACCCGCACTATCTGCAGAGTGCAGGCAGGTGTATGAGAGAAGGGTCAGGAGATGGAAATGGAAGGAGGGCCCCGTTTCCAGATAGAATGAACAGGCGTCTGCCTGAAGTTGAAACGGGTAAACGGGCACTGGAAGACCGCATCGTGAACCGTAGAGAAGAGATGGAAGGGCTGCTCAAAAAAATGGTGGCTGGCGAAATGGCACGCCATACAGAAGCCATCCAGAGAATTGGCAGCTACATTATGCGGACCGGCCTGTGCGACCGTGGTAAACAGATCCTGCGGCGGATAAAGCGACCCGTCATGATGCTGCAACTCCAGCGTCAGAATTACCGGCACATAGATAGCCAGTAAAACTACAGCCACTTTACGCTGAAAGGATGCAGACATCAGTCCTACTTTGTTGACGGGTGAATCAGAGCGTTAAGATACTACCTGTGACCGACTCACACAAAGGTGAAGGCGTCTTCAAAGTGACGGATTTTATGTTCGGTTTCTGATTTACTGAGGATGGAAATCACATCGAAGCGCACGAGAGATCTCTCCATCTTTCGCTCATAAAGCCATGCTTCAGCCGCTTTAATGATGCGGCGCTTCTTGTTGTCGGTCACCGCATCCTCCGGATGACCAAATAAGAGGCTGGTTCTGCGCTTGACCTCCACGAAAACGAATTCCCGCTGATTAAAAGCGACGATATCGACTTCGGCTTCTTCAAACCGATAATTCTGATCCAGAATAGTATACCCTTTATTTTCAAGATAAGCGGCCGCCAGCCGTTCTCCTTTATCCCCTGATGCCTTTGTTGTGCCTTCTGAACTCATAGATCTGTCGCAACCTCATTCTTTACTTTCGGAAACGCCGCCTTCTTCCTTCGGTTTAGCTTTCGATTCGGCCTTACCGCCCTCAGAACCGGTGGAAGCAGTGGGTTGGGAATTGTTCTTATAGTCGGTAACGTACCAGCCGGTGCCTTTATAGACCACGCCGGCACCGCCGGTTATCACGCGGTGCACCTTTTGCCCCGTCCCGGGGTCGACCTTAAGCGGTTTGTCATTAATGCCCTGCATCAATTCAAATGTAGTGCCATCTTCTCTTTTATAAATATACGTTGGCATAACCGTAATCACTAAGTTATGAGTTAAAATCCGGCATGTTCTTATCAAAAGATATGCCAGACTTATATCCGCTGTAAATTTTACAGGTTCTGAAGGAGATGCCGGGCCGACAGAACCTGAACGAAACCGGAGACCTCAACGCAACGCTTCGAGGCCTTTCTTTAATCTGTTCAGGGCCTCTTTAATATTGTCTAAAGATGCGGCATAGCTGATCCGGACACCTTTAGGCTCGCCAAAGGCATCCCCCGGTACCAGGGCAATATTGTATTTTTCAAGAAGGTACAGGCAAAGATCCGTACTTGTTGCGATAGTCGTTCCGTGGGCCGTTTTTTTATTCAGCCAAGCGGAGATGTCCGGAAAAACATAAAAGGCTCCGCCCGGACGGAAACAGGAAACGCCTTCCAGCCTGTTGAGATAATCGACGATAAAATCGCGGCGTTCCTTAAAAGCGGCACGCATAACTTCGATCTCATCCAGGGGATGAGTATAGGCCGCTTCACCCGCCTTCTGAGAAATCGACGAGGGAGCCGAGGTTTCCTGACTTTGAATTTTGGCAACGGCAGAGGCAATGGCTTCAGGAGCTGCAAGGTAACCCAGTCGCCAGCCGGTCATGGCAAAACCTTTGGAAAAACCGTTGACCACTACAAGCCGTCCTTTCAGATACGGCGCTGCCTCACCAATACCTACGTGTTTCTGATCAAAAACAATGTATTCATAAATTTCATCGGAAATTACAACGATCTCGGGATGGTGCCGCAAAACATCCCCCAGGGCCGACAACTCTTCCCTGCTGTAACAACTGCCCGTAGGATTGGAGGGCGAACAAAGAATCAATGCCTTCGTCTTTTTCGTGATTGCTTGTTCAAGCTGTTGCGGGGTAAGTTTATAATCATCTTCGAAACGCGTGGAAACCGCAACAGGGGTGCCTCCCGCCAATTTTACCATCTGCGGATAGGAAACCCAGTAAGGCGCAGGAATAATCACCTCATCACCCTCATCAATGAGGGCAAGGCAGGAAAACCCCACCGATTGTTTGGCACCGTTGCTTACGACAATCTGGGAGGGATTATAATCGAGATTGTTATCACGTTTCAGCTTATTGACGATGGCCTGCCTCAGTTCGGGAGTTCCCGTGTTAGCCGTATAGCTGTGGAACCCATCGTTGATCGCTTTAATAGCAGCTTCGCAGATATAACGGGGGGTTAGGAAGTCCGGCTCCCCGGCACTCAGTGAAATGACCGGTTTTCCTACTCGTTGCAACTCCTTGGCCCGACCGGTGATTCTGAGTGTTTCGGAGGGAGCAATCTGCAACGCTCGTCTGGATATCATATCTGATGTTTTACTAGTGTTTTGATTGACAGTTCGGCAGCTTTGTTCGGCCGCCGGGTGAAATTACGGCTTTTTTTGCTTGTATTTTTGATGAAGTGCATCCGCCACATTTTGAGGAACGAAATGGGAAAGCTCCCCGCCCCAATACGCGATTTCCCGCACAAGCGATGCCGAGACAAACGTAAGTTCTTCGCTGGGCATCAGGAAAAGCGTGTCGACTTCCGGAGAAAGGCGGCGGTTCATTAGCGCCATGCGGAATTCATACTCAAAGTCGGAAATCTGGCGAACTCCGCGAATCAGAGTATGCACTTTTTGTTCCTGCGCAAAATGGACCAACAACCCTGTAAAGCGTTTTATTTCAACCTGATCCGCCCAGGGCTTACCGGCGATGCATTCGCGGATCAATTCTACCCGTTCGTCGGCGGAAAAAACACATTCTTTCCGGGTGTTCTCGGCAATAGTCAGGATCACATTCGAGAACATGTGAGTAGCACGTTCCAGGATATCAAGATGTCCGTACGTGATCGGATCGAATGATCCGGCATAAATAGCGCTCATTTTCATAAAAGTTCCTCCGATTCGTCTGTATGAGGATCATAAACCTGGTAGGAGAGAAAAATGGTAACAATCGTCCGGCCGTAAGGCTTCGAGAAAGCGCAATGCGGATGGGCCGTGAAATCATACCGCCGGTCGTGTTCAAGTACCAGCCAGCCGTTTTCCTGAAGCCAGCCGTTTCCTGTGATTGTTTCCACCAGTTCCGGCATCTCCGGATAATCGTACGGTGGATCGGCGAAAACCAGATCAAACGGCCGCGGTGACCCGTGGATAAACCGCTGCACATCTGTCAGGATACAATGAATCTGTGACTCCACCCCCAGCCTTTTCGCATTTTCCTGAATCAATTTAATGGCATATCGGTTGTTATCTACGAATTCCACTATTTCTGCTCCCCTGGAAATCGATTCAAAGCCCAGATTCCCGGTTCCGCTGAAAAGGTCCAGCACACGAATACCTTCCAGTTCCCTGCGTGCCGAAATCACTCCGAACATGCCCTCCTTCGTCCGGTCGCTGGTCGGGCGGATGTCGCGTCTGTTATCGGGAAGATACAAACGACGTCCCTTTAAGAAGCCCGTGATGATGCGCATGAGGGTGTTAATTATAGATAGATATTACTTTCGCTGTTTTTCAGAATCACTGAACAGAAATATGAGCTTTCAGTAATCAGCCTTCAATCTCTTTTGTCAACGCTCTCTAACCTTCGACAGATACGGCTTACCGGGTCAGAGCCATCATGATGGCCGGAAACGCCATCTCCAGGTCGAACCCATAGGTTGTCTCCTCTGCTTCAACCTGCATCGCGGCAAGAGAATTCATTTTCCTTATGGCAGCGGTCGGGTCCCAAAAGGAAGAAAGCTCATTAATGACCTGCGTGGCTTCGGCGCCATATACCAGTACTTCGTCGTACAATCCATCCATCCATTTCAGATTTTTGGAGAAGCTGGCCCACAGATACGGCAAATCGTCGAAATCATCGAAAAGAATATAAGTCGCGCCTCGTAACTTGCCCAGCATATAGGCATATACCGCTAACACACCACGGCAGCACGACAATACCATAAATGAGCCGCGGGCATCGGTATGTACAAGCCACCGCTCGCCGACTTCAAATTCGCTGCAAAGTTCAATCGAACCACCCAGAGCGCCCAGCTTTTGATAACCGTGAGTAAAATCGCGGCGGCGGATGGCCAGAAGCCGGAATTCCTGATTGCTGAGTTCATACCACAAAGGCTCAATCCTTTTACGGTCGATTCCCTGCATGATGATATGTATATGGGCTTCACGCTCCTCTGCATTCTCATAAACCAGCCGTGGTACAGCCGTCCAGCACTCATCTTCGGCAAAAGTCACCATCCTGGCCTGATCATATTCGTGGGCCTCTTTTAAACGCCCCAACACATCGCTGATGCCCCGAAAGTGATCGGATTGCGGATTGCGTACGGCCTCCGCCACATCAAAGTTGAAATCGTAAGAACCGATATCCTGGAGTACGCGGCCTGATGACGACTGTCCGATAGCGTAAAAAAGCTGCCGGTCTGAGAAGCAAATACCAAGCTGGGATCTCTCTTCCGGCATAACAGGTTATTCCCAACTTGCTGCGTTAAGCTGAGTCGTCGTGGTCAGTGACCCGATACGATTGCTCGAGTCGGCCGGATCAACCAACAGGTAAAGCTCCGGACGGATGGTATCATTCCTCGAATACAAAAACTTGTGGTGGGGTGGATTGGGAGAGTAAATGATGGAATCAGGATTATATGTGCCAATGGTTTTATCGAAGATGGCGCCGTCTTCGGCCTTCATGGCGGAATCCGTCTTCATAAACACGACCAGACTATCGAGGTTGGAAGGAAATGCATTTTTTTCCCTTTGATACCGGATCAACACCGTGCGGATATTCGACATCCGCGTGCGAACCCGCTGCGTAAGCTCCTTTCTGTGCTGTTCCTTGAGATACGGATCATGTATAGTGCGATACAACCAATAGGCCAAGCCGATAATGATGATAATTAAAATAACACTGATAATGTTATTCCGGGTCTGTATGTTCATATTAGTCAGTATGAGACGGTTTAAGGGGACACCTTCCAATTTTAAGTAACGAAAATACACGGGTAGTGCAAGATATGCAACAAATACGATCATACTACTCTATATAAAGGCAGTTATAGCGGACAATTATCAATAAACCGGAAGGATGATGCCGTCCGGGAAGATATATTTACACATCCAGGCCGCCCATGGCCGAAACGTTGCCGGCGGCTTTCCTAAAACTTAATTCTACCGATCATTGTGTATATTTTGACAGAAAGCGATGATCGCCGGACGGACCTGTACGGTTTTTAAGAATCCGGAAGCCTTTCGGGATAAGAATGAATGATCTTCCTACTTTTCCTTTTTAAGAAAAATCCAAAGGAATAAAAAGATCTTTAAAAACGGGCACATGGGAATACATGAGCAATTACTGATCATCGGAAAAGTGATTCTCGCCATTATATTGGGCGGCATCATCGGTCTGGAGCGGGAATGGTCGCGGAAGCCTGCCGGATTACGCACACACATGCTGATCTGCGGAGCAACAGCTTTTCTGATTTGCCTGGGAAATATCGCCCTGCATTCTTTCGGAGCATCCTCTGTTGCCAAATATATAAAGGCCGACCCGTTTCGCCTGATGCAGGCCATCATTACAGGTATCAGCTTTTTGGGAGCCGGAACCATTTTCCTGCGTAATCAGAAAGAGCAACTGGAAGGACTGACTACAGCGGCGTCGATTCTGTTTACTTCCGGGATCGGGATGTGCGTGGGTGTGGGGAACTTCCTCCTTCCCATCGTCCTGACTATCATTGTACTGGTGATCCTCGTGATAGTGGGTCGCGTCGAACGCTATTTTCATTCCCGACGGGACAAATCCGGGAATGAAAGCGGCTGACAGATCCGCTTTGCAAAATCATCCTGCCGATTGATTCGATAGCCGTAGCCGGCAGGAGAGCCTGCCGTGGATCCCTTTTGCCTTCAATCCACGATCTGAAGTTCATTCATAATTCGCCCGACATGAAAAATCTTGTCGGTCAGAAACAGAACGTAACGGATATCCACATTGATGGCACGGTTCAGGTTCGGGTCGAAAAAGTAATCGCCGATCACCCCCTTGATGTTTCCGTCGAACGCCACTCCCACAATATTGCCCTGTGCATTCAGCACCGGGCTCCCCGAATTTCCTCCAGTAATATCATTGGTTGAGAGAAAACAGACAATCAGGCTGTCTGTATCGGTCAGGTAGCGGTTGTGCGGCGAAAATGTTCCCTGAGCGGTGACGTGCGTTTTGTACCAGTCCATAAGCACTTTCGGCACGTCAAACGGTTTTTTGCCGGTATTTTTGGCAATCATCCCGTTAAAGGTTGTTCGCGGCAGGTAATACACGCCATCCTGAGGATAATATCCCATAACGCGACCGCCCGACATGCGCAGCGTAAAATTGGCGTCAGGGTATTCGGTGGAATCATTCCGGAATATCATCATGCCCTTTACATATTTCCTGCGGGCCGGATTGGTGATACTGAAATGACGAATGTAAAGCCCGCGGGCGGCGACATATGCCTTGTGCAATGCTTCATAGAGCAACACCATATCATCTTTGGGCATATTCGCCACTGTTTTCCGGTCAAGGTTCAGTAAACCGCGTGCCTGTCCCCCGTTAAACACTACCGAAGTCTGGAGTTGCTTATTAAGATAGGATTGAATGGCGCGATCGAGCTGATCGCCGCTCAGGGCTCCAAACTGTTCCTGGATGTAGGGAATCTGTCTGTTCGCAGGAAGATGTACGATCATCTTCAGCATTTCCCTGAGCGTCAGTAACTCCGCACCCATCTCGTCGGCACTAACCAAACGCGCCCGCCGGGCAAGCAGCGTATCCTGCCGGACCTGATTGAAATTCGCCGTGTCGGAACTCATAGCCCGGTAATAGCGGGCAAACAGCGCCGCGGCCTGCAGCGGTTTGGAATAGTTCAGCGCGAAATAAGTGCTATAAAGCACCCCGCCCGCCTGATCCGCCAGTTCATATCCCTTTTTCAGTGAATCGAGCACGCCGCCATAAGCCTTCAGACGTGCGGGATTCTGTTCAATCCAGCGCCGAAAAGCATCCTCCTGCTTCCGGCGCCGCTGAACAACGTGGTAACGGGCAAACCCGTCCTGAATCCCCCGGAAATATTTCAGCTCGTTGGCGAAATCAGCCCGGTCGGATGCATTGGCCACAGCTTCCGCGGGACTCTGATCTGCCGCGTACTTCAATCCATCCAGAATCGCCTGGAAAGCACTGATCAGAT
This sequence comes from uncultured Chitinophagales bacterium, assembly GCA_964572735.1. GTDB lineage: Bacteria > Bacteroidota > Rhodothermia > Balneolales > DATFMH01 > DATFNI01. The sequence continues at coordinate 35,526 of CAZNHE010000014.1, forward strand.
ATTCATTCCGATGATTTTCGTAGAAATTAAAGGCATAGCTGCTTTCATGACGGTAGGTACTGCCCGGAAATCCCAGAGTCATGGTGAAGCTTCCCGGATGATATCCGGCCAGGCTGATTTTCAGAAACCGTTTCGGATGAAACGGCACATTATCCTTGTTGTAGGGTCGTGCGGAACCATCCGGAGCCACGTAAGCTCTCAGGAAGGAAAAATCGCCGGTTTGCCGCGGCCACATCCAGTTGTCGATGTCGCCGCCGAATTTCCCGATCGACGACGGAGGCACGAATACAATCCGGACATCCCGGATAATTTTGTATACGATCAGGTATTGCCTGTTTCCACCCCACAGATCATCAATCTCCACTTCCAGGTCATTGTCACCGCCCTTTCGCTGATTCACAATTTCCTGACGGATTTCCTCTTCCTTCTGTGCCTGTTCACCCGCAGAAAGGCCCGGAGGAATCTGCGCCTGAATCTGTGCGGTTATATCTTTTTCCTCAATGGGAATGAACAGCGTATATCCTTTGGCGGGAATCTCTTCTTTCAGGGAACGGGCAATGAATCCCTTTTCCAGATAATCCTGCTCAACACTGCTGGCTGAGGCCACTGCGTCGTATGCCACATGATAGTTGGTCAGAATCAAGCCGTCGGACGAGACGAAAGAGCCCGTAGCCCCTCCCGACTGACCGATATTCACCCGTACGATTGCCCTGTTGAGTGTGGCCGAATCAGCACTGTAAAACTGGCCTACTGGCACCCTGAGTCCCTTTGCAGCCATTTCAGCATAGACCGCACCCCTGATCTGCGGGAGCAGCCACATCCCCGAATCATCCGGAGTGCGCCGGGCCTGTCCGAAAAGCGAGCCGATAACCAGGAAGTTCAGAACTACAAAAAGCGAACATGTTTTAGAGAAGATCCGTCTCATAATCTATGCTTTATCAGGTCAAAAAAGGGCATGAACGACGCAATCCGGCATACCGTTTTTGAGTTAATAATCATGCGGGATGGTGGTAACCGGGGTAAATAATACTACAAAATCTGTTATATTGCCTACCGTGAAGATGGCAGCTGAGAACAGGTTGACACACCGGCGTTCCTGATCATGAGTTGCCGAATCAGCACACAGAAACAAATCTATTATGTACCAGGAAAAGTTTTTTTACCTCTGTCATATTCCATTGAGCGCTACCGGAGCGGAAGACGTCGATATCCTCCAGGCGGCAAAAACGGCTGAAGGATTCCCGGATCTCTTCAGGAAATACGAAGAAAACCGTTCTCATGCCTTTAATGAGGATCAATTATTCAGCATTATTCGTGCCGACGATCTGCATATGATTGTGAGAACCGGGTCGGAAGAAGAGGCGAAAGAGATGGCTTTTGAGAAGAGCAGAGCCAACCTTATCACCAATCTGCAGCACAGAGTTATGCAGAAAAAGGATAAGAACGCTCTGGCAATCCTCAAAGAAGTCCATGATATCGATATGAAGCCGGGATGAGGGTCCCGGCCGGAAGATCCGGATCAATGAGCACCGGCAACAAGATCAGGCAGGAACTCATCCGAAAATCAGAAGAACTGGTTGATCTGATTGAGGAATTTGAGGAAGGTATCCGCAAAAATGATGAACGTGCCTGCCGGGAGGCGACTCATCAGCTCGACCGGATCGGATTTTATCTAACCGACCGGATTCCCGGACTTTCCGGTAACGACCTCGCTTATGCACAATACATGATGGGCTCGTTGTGCAGTGTTCTGCGCATGTGGCCGCAGGCTGAGGAAGCTTATAGCAAAGCACTGGAAACATGGCCCGATCATGTGGGTCTGCTTAATGAATATTTCATTTGCCTGATGGAACTGGAAAAATACGAGGAGGCCCTGCCCATAATCCGGCGCAGCATCGGTCACGGAGGAGCTGTACCGGAGGTATTGCAAAATCACGCGGCTGTGTTGGTCCACCTTGGACGGGTCGACGAGGCCAGAATGGTTCTCATCAACAGCTGCGCCCGCTTTCCTAATGATCGGGAAACCCGGGAAATGCTCGCCGAGCTCGACCGCATGACAGCCTGATCACTCCTGCTTATCATTCTCGTTTATGGCCAAACAACGTCCTTCCAAGAAGAGTGCTCCCGGGTTATTTCAGGTTATCTATGAGGACCGGGATTTGCTGGCTGTCAATAAGCCCGCCGGACTGCTTACCGTGCCTATCCCTCATTCATCGGCGCCCAACCTGCTGAACAAGTTGCGCCAGGATCGGACATCACGTCCTGCGGGCGTACTTGTCGTTCACCGGATTGATCGTTATACCTCCGGGGTGGTGATCTTTGCAAAAAATAAATCGTCCCGGCAAAACCTGGTTCATCAATTCCGTTCACACGAACCACTTCGGGAATATCTGGCGCTTGTCCGCGGAATCGTAAAAGAAAAGGAGGGCATCCTGGCCCATCATCTCAAGCTGGTAAAACGGGGGTTCCGGAACGTCGTATCATTCAGCAATGATCCGGACAGTGCCGAGGCCCGATTGCGATATAAGGTCCACGAACAATATCCGGAAGCAGCTTTGGTAGGAATACAATTGATCACGGGGCTGAAGAACCAAATACGCGTCCAGTTTGCTGAAATCGGAAACCCGGTGATCGGTGACCGGCATTATGAGGAGGAGGAACAGAAAGAAACGCTGATCGACCGTCAGGCGCTACACGCCTGGAGAGTCAGCCTGAAGCACCCTTCCCGGAAAAAACAGTTCACTTTCGAAGCGCCACTCCCCGCCGATCTGACCCGGCTCATCAACAAATATAAAGGCTGAAATATTGAATGGAGGAAATCTCTTTGCCGAAAAAGATACGATCATCCGCCTTCTTCTTTAACTTTAAAAAAAATTAACACAAGATTTCTCTAAATATTCCCAAAATTGCCTGTTATTGTTGTATTCTTTAAAATAAAGTATCCACTATCAGGTCATTGCCAACAGTTGATCAGTAGTCCGTTTTTTTGCCGTGTACGGAAACATCCTGGAAAACGGAGATTATTCTGCAGCCGGATATCTTTGGGAAAACACACTCCTGAGGTGTTCTGTTGATGCGTCGCTTATCACATTCGGATCTGGCATTGCAGGCAAAGGAAACCGATTTTAACAGGTAATACGACAAAATAACAGGAAAAGTCCCGGGTCAATTCATTGAGCCAGGATATCGTTATTTTTCATCTTATTTATTGTAATCAATTATCAACCAGTCAATAAGGAGAATTATGGGTCAGAATATAATTTCTTTTTGGGACCGGATCGCCCCATTCTTAATCCACTACGGTCTTCAAATCATCGGGGCTATTATCATCCTTATTATCGGATGGAGCATTTCCAGCTGGCTGGGCAAGAGGACCCGCCTGTGGCTGCAAAAATCGAAGCGTATGGATACTACGCTTATTCCCATAATCAGCAGCCTGGTGAAATATGCGGGCATCATCTTCACACTGATTATGGTATTAAATAACTTCGGCGTGCAAACGGCCAGCATCATTGCTGTTTTGGGTGCAGCCGTTCTGGCAATCGGTCTCGCCCTGCAGGGGGCCCTGAGTAACGTTGCTTCCGGTGTGATGCTCCTTATATTCCGCCCTTTCAAGATCGGCGACGCAGTGCAGGCTGGTGGGGTTACGGCTGTTGTTGATGAGATTGGTTTATTTATAACCAAGCTGCATACCTTCGACAACATCAATGTGTATCTGTCTAACTCCCAGATCTGGGGCAATGAGATTCGCAACTATTCCCAGAATGGGACCCGACGGGTCGACATACCTATCCGCATTGGCTACAAAGATAATATCGACCACGCACTAAAAGTTGCCCGGGAAATAATTGAAGCCGACCCCAGGATGCTTGTCGATCCGGCGCCCCGGTTTGCCGTCTCCGATCTGGGTGCCAATTCCGTAGATCTGATGATCCAATTCTGGACTCAAAGCTCCGATTACCTCGATGCCAAATTAGATCTGACTCAAAGACTCAAAGAGACTTTTGATAAAGAAAGCATTAGCATTCCCTTTCCACAACAGGATGTCCATATCATTCAGGAGGAACCTTCTGCCTGATTCCTCCCGGTATACTGATACGGGTCATAACTGATGAAGAAGACGGAACCGGTTATCATCTGCGTCTGAACTTTTCAGCCTTCTACAAAGGGATCTTCAAAACTTCCTCAGGCCGGACCTGTGAACTATTCTTTTGCAGGTCCGGCAGATTTTTCGGGCAAGCATTGCGATTCGTCTCCTCCTGTGGGGAAGCCGTTTCATAAGACGGGCGTACAGGCTAATCCGCAATTTCCTATTGTTTCATTTGAGGGAATCGTTGAGATTAGCTAAAAACGATTGGCCATATTGCAACGTTACATTACATAACGTACTATATTTGCAACGCAGGGCAAGTTCAATATGTCGGCAAAGGAACAGATACATATTGCAAAGGGAGATATCACCAGGGTGAAGACGGATGCTATTGTAAACGCAGCCAACACCAGTCTGCTGGGAGGCGGAGGAGTCGATGGGGCCATTCACCGGGCAGCAGGTCCGAAACTATTAGCCGAATGCAAAACATTGGGTGGATGCCCGACCGGCCAGGCTAAAATCACCGGCGGATACCGTCTGCCCGCCGATTACGTCATCCATACGGTGGGCCCGGTGTGGCATGGCGGAAGGCACAACGAACGGGAGCTGCTGGCAGGCTGCTACCGCAATAGCCTGATGCTGGCCAACGAAAAAAAGATGGCGACCATCGCATTCCCTTCCATCAGTACCGGAGCATATCATTTTCCCGTCGATGAAGCCGCAGAAATCGCCCTCGAAGAGATGATCCGTTTCCTGAGCCGGCACGATTTTCCCCATAAAATAATGATGATCTGCTACTCGGATCCCGATTATCAGGTGTATAAAAGTACTTATAAGCAATTAATAGAGCAGTAAATCGTGCATTTTATCATTAGATTGCGTAGCTGTCAATAGTTCCTTAAAATTAGCAGTGTAGGCTGAACTACATGTTCATTAATCACGGCACGCTTTTAAATCGTTATGACACCGCAGGCTTGGATATGAATACCGAACCAAACGCAACCAACATTCTCCACGAAACCGCCGACTATCTGGTTACCGAAGAGGGAGAGCTGTATCAGAAGGATACCTCTTTATTCAGGGGACGAAAGCTGGGAACCATAGATACCGAAAATCCGGAGACAGGGGTGGAGCCCTACAGATATGCGTTTGATCAGTTGCAACAACAGATCAGAAAGCGGTTTTCTGAGATAGAGAGTCTCGAGGATCCCGAAGAAAAGGCCGGACAGACCGAAGCCTTGTACGAACAGCTTAAACAGGCCGATGCCATCGGCAATTTTGAAGAACTTATCAAAGAGATCGGAGAAAAGAGGGATGAATGGCTTTCTCTCTCTGAAAAAAACGCGGCTGCCGCAGATGAGCCGGTGGAAACCGGAGATACTGTCGAAGGGGTTATTTTTGCCCTCCCCGATGAGGAAGAGCAGCCCCCCCCTCCGGAAGAAAAGGAGGAAACGGAAGAGCCGGGCGGAGCTATTTCAGCCGATGCGGAAGAGGTCAGCGAAGAAACGTCTGCAACCGGGGAAGAGCCGGCCGAAACCGGCGGAGAGGCTTCCGACACTGCGACAGAGGCGGAAAACAAAGAAGCGGAGAAAGGCTTCCATCCCGGCTTTGAGGTCCCGGATGAGCTTTCCTTCTATCTGAATATTCTGAAGAAGGCCGACGAATTGCAGGGCAACGGAGACCTTCAATACGTCTCTATAGAGATCGACAATCTCAAAAGGAAATGGAGTGAAGGGCCCGGGTTCGATGAAGGATACCAGGAGACATACGACAGACTCAACGAGATTTTTTCGCAGAAGCAAAAGGAATTCCACGACCGCAAGGCGGCCCATTATGACGAAGTTCATCAGAAAAAGCTTAAAAACCTGGAACGAAAGAACGGGCTCCTCGAACGGCTCAGGTCAATCGTCGATCAGAAGAGATGGCATTCTCTGCACGATGTACAGAGCATCCGGAAACGGTGGGAAAATATTCATCTCGCCAACACCAGGGAAACCGAGGCGCTGGATCGCCAATATCAGGTTCTGATCGATGAATTTGAGAAAAAACGGGTAGAATATCTGGTAATCACCAAAGAGAAGGAAGAACAAAACCTGACGCTGAAGCTGGCTATTCTGGATAAAATCCAGAACCTCCTTGATCAGATCGACGAGCATTTCAGCGGATGGAAAATACTGGAGCGTGAGTACAATGAACTTCTGCGCGAATGGAAAAAAGTGGGACGTGTCTCCCGCGAGAAGTCTTCGGAAACATGGCAGCGCTACAAGGAACTGCGGGATCTGTTTTATGAAAAGAAGCTCACATTCGACGCCACGTATCGCGAGGAAGTGGAAACCCGCTATACGAAGAAACAACAACTTGTAAAAGAAGCCCAGGCCCTGGTCGACGCTGACGACCTGGCTCAGGCCGCACGTTCCATTAATAAATTGCATAAGCGATGGAAAGAAATCGGTGCATTGCCCAAAGAACAGTCGGAAGAGCTATGGACCCTGTTTAAGAAGGCTACCGATGCTTTCAACGAGCAAAAGGCGGAAAACATCGACGTTCTGCGGGATCAGGAGAATGAAAATTATGAAGCAAAAGTAAAACTCTGCATAGAAGCCGAAACCATTAAGGATACGGGCAACTGGAAAGAAGGGAGTGAGCAGATGCAGGAGCTGATGGCCCGGTGGAAGACGATTGGTCCGGTTCCGCGGCGCAAAACGCACAAGGTATGGCATCGATTCAAAAAGGCGATGGACGAATTTTACGATCGGAAGCGTTCCTCGCTAAGGGAAGAGCGGCAACACCAGAAAGAAAACCTGAAGAAGAAGGCGGAGCTCATCGAACAGATTTTCAAGCTGGGAGAGTCCGAAGATCCTGTTCAGGCCCGCGAACTCGTTAAACCGTTGCAAAAGGCATTCTCCGAAATCGGTTTCGTACCTATCAAGCAAAAAAACAAGATCTATAAACAGTATCGGGAAGCCTGCGACGCGGTATACCAGCGCGCGCGCAGCCAGGGACGGGGGCAGCCTGCAGAAGGGAAAAATGCTCCCTTGTCTGTCGGTGACCGTAAGGAACTGCGCGAGAAAAGGAACCTGTACAACAAGCTGCGCAAAGAATGCGATAAGCTCAACGGAATGATCCTGAGTTACAGCGACAGCCAGACTTTCATCCGTCCGAATGAACAGGGACTGCAACTGCGTAAGGAAATTCAGAGCAAGATTGACAAGGCTCGGGAGGATCTGGAATCGAAACAGGATGAAATGGAAGAACTGCGCCAGTCTATTGATGAAATACAGGGCAGTGAATCCTCCTGAAACAGGTTTCTCGCGGAAGTTGCAAAGACACTAAAAAGAGGATTTTCCTGCAAGGGACAACGCGAAAAAGAAACCTTAGCGTCTTTGCAACGTGGCGAGATGAGAATGTCGTTTAGCCGTTTTCATCCTGCGCCAAAATAGTACCGGACTCCGACGCCCGCATTCAAGTCGAAATCCACACTGGGAGCCAGATCGAGCACCGGGGCGATTTCAAAGAAGAGTCCGATCGGGTCGTTCGCAAACAGGTAATTAACTCCAACAGGTATCCGCAGACCTATGACGCTCACGTCGCCAACCAAAGCACGGCCGCCAACACCATAGTACAGCGGCATCGTGCCCTCGTCCACTTTGATAACATCGTAAGAGTGCCACAAATAATCGGCGAGCATGTTAAGAGAGCTGGTATGATCGAATGACCAGGCAAGCCCGAAATCAATGGCGTTTCGGTCGTTTTGCCACAACTTGGCACTTAACCCGGTAGGCTCACCAAAAATAACGCCGGCTGCAAAATCTCCCTTGCGGGTCTGGGCTTTTGCCACAACAGGCAGAAGAAACAATAAGAGGATCATCGAATATTTAAGACGTGGAAATTTCATTATATCTCTGTGTTTTTGGTTTTGAGGTTGTGGAAATCCTTTGCAGTACATGCCGTCCGGTAAAAGATAACAAAACATGCAGGTGTGATGGTAACTCTTGTGGCGGATCAACAGTTCACCGTTGCCAGGTGCAAAACGCCGTCCGATCGATACGCATAAAGATGTTATGGCGCCTGACAGGATGAATCATTATTCTGCGTACATTGTTTTAACCGATACACCTTAGAAGAACGATATGATACATTGATTCGATACAAATTTTCCGCGTTATGGCTACATCTACCGATGCCCTTATTGTTTTCGTGAAAAACAGTATTCCCGGCAAAGTGAAAACCCGCCTGGCCAGAACACTGGGCGATGACCGGGCTATTGAGGTTTATCATGAACTGCAGGAACAGACCGAACAGGTTACCCGTTTTCTGCAGGTAAATAAATACGTTTATTATTCCGATTCCATTCCGGCGAAACTCTCCTTGTGGCCGGAAGCCTGGTACCAGCACCGTGTGCAACAGGGCGCCGACCTGGGTGAACGGATGAAAAACGCCTTTGACGAGGTCTTTAGCGAGGGATACAAGAGAATATGCCTCATCGGCTCTGATTGTCCATATCTCAGCCAGGATATCCTCAGAAAGGCTTTCAACCGGCTTTCGGAAACGGAGGTCGTCATAGGGCCCTCACGCGACGGCGGATATTACCTGCTGGGATTGACTCGTCCCCATGGGGAACTGTTTACAGACGTTATGTGGGGCGGGAATGAAATCTTTGATGCAACCATACTGAAATTCATTGCTTTGGGTATGATCTGGTATGAACTCCCGATCCTGGAAGATATCGATACGGCAGCCGACCTGGAACGATACCGCCTCTATCTCCGCCAGCATGAATTCCGCAATTACGTCACGTGAAGCTTCCCGGCTTCTCATTCCCGAATAAATCTTAATCGCTGATTGTAACGGATTTTGCCCAAAACACCTTGATCCACTTCTATCACAACTTCGCCTGGAACAGCAAAAAAAAAAACGATAAAAGTACAGACTTTCCCTGCATTTGGCCTTTTAAAGACACCAGATGTGTCTTCTGTTCGTTATCGACACGTATCATAACCATCGTCAATCATCATAATTAAATGAGAAAACACGTACTTATTCTTTTCATCATTTTCTTTCTCTTTGGAAACAGCATAATCTATGCGCAACAAATCACCTTGTCTCCCGACCAGATCAACGCGGTGGAGCACGCCACATTTACCGATCTGCAGGGAAACACCTTTAAACTGTCCGATTATCGGGGGAAAGTGGTACTGATCGATTTCTGGGAAACATGGTGCGGTCCATGTGTAAACAGTATGCCTACCGTCAATCAGCTTGTCAAAAAATACCCCAAAAATTTTGCTGTAATCGCTGTAACGCCGGGATTCAGCGATTCGAAGGAACAGACACAAAATTTCGTAAATGCCCATCACTATGATTTCCATTATGCTTATGGTGATCAGCTCGCAAAGGAGCTGCAGATCACAGGCATTCCCTATAAAGTATTTGTGGATGCCAATGGAAAATTCATTTCAGTGATGATGGGAAGCCTGGGCCCCTCCGGTGATTTCAAGGAGATTCAAAACATCATCAGGAATCATGAAAAAACGGGGAATTCCTGAGTTGGTTCCCGCAGATTATTAACTTCCTGCAGCGGAAAAGGAGCGGGGAAAGGCGATGAAGGGTATCCTACGTTGAAGTACACGCCGAATAGCCCTATTTTTAGAAAACTTTGCGGAAATTTCTCTTTGCCTGGTACCAGGGCTTCTCAAAACATTACGCAAAAACCACGTGAAACCAAAGGAATTGGATGATTACCGACAAACTTTCGTACAAAGTAAAAGACATAAAGCTGGCTGACTGGGGGCGCAAGGAAATTACGCTGGCGGAAGCCGAAATGCCCGGTTTGATGGCTCTGAGAGAAGAATATGGTCCTCAGAAGCCTCTAAAGGGTGCCCGTATCGCAGGTTGTCTTCATATGACTATTCAAACGGCCGTGCTGATCGAGACGCTGGTTGAGTTAGGGGCCGACGTGCAATGGTCGTCCTGCAACATTTTTTCCACGCAGGATCATGCCGCTGCAGCTATCGCAAAAGCCGGAGTACCTGTTTATGCCTGGAAAGGCGAAACCGAAGAAGAATACGAATGGTGCATCGAGCAAACGCTGCATTTCCCTGACGGCCAGCCGTTAAATATGATTCTGGATGACGGCGGCGACCTCACGGCGATCGTACATCAACGGTACCCGGAACTTTTGAAAGGAATTCATGGAATTTCGGAAGAAACCACCACCGGCGTTCACCGCCTCTACCGGATGTCCAAAGAAGGCAAACTGGGCGCGCCGGCCATCAATGTGAATGATTCCGTCACCAAATCGAAGTTCGACAATCTGTACGGCTGCCGCGAATCGCTGGTCGACGGCATCAAACGGGCCACCGATATCATGCTGGCGGGTAAAGTGGCTGTTGTAGCCGGTTATGGCGATGTCGGCAAGGGCTGTGCACAGAGCCTGCGCTCATACGGCGCGAGGGTAATCATTACGGAAATTGATCCGATCTGCGCCCTGCAGGCTGCCATGGAGGGATATGAAGTAAAAAAGATGGAAGATGCCTGTAAGGAAGGCAATATCTTCGTTACGGCCACCGGTTGTTGCGATGTGATCCGCTCTGAACATATCGAACAGATGCCCGACCAGACTATTTTATGCAACATCGGTCATTTTGATTCTGAAATCCAGGTGGCCTGGCTGAAGAAAAATGGGGAACATGATGAGATCAAGCCACAGGTCGACAAGTTTACCCTCAGGAACGGCAGAGAAATTATTCTGTTGGCGGAAGGGCGCCTGGTGAATCTCGGCTGCGCAACCGGTCACCCTTCATTCGTGATGTCTAACAGCTTCACCAATCAGGTTCTGGCGCAAATAGCCCTGTGGACCCGGAATATCGAGCCGGGAGTACATGTGCTCCCTAAAGACCTCGATGAAAAGGTGGCACGGCTTCACCTGAAGAAAATCGGCGTGGAACTGGACACTCTTTCCGATAAACAGGCCGATTACCTGGGAATAGAGCGGGAAGGTCCCTATAAGCCGGAGTATTACCGGTATTGAGATCTGAATTCGACAAGTAAGTGCACCAAACACGAAAATGAACCGCAACGGGTCGCGTAAAAAAAAACACCAGCTAAACTAAGAAATAGCTTTGCGTGTACCTTTGCGAAACCATAGCGTTCTTTGCAGTAAAAAAAGAACCTCAATGGTCACCATGAATCTCACAAAGATCACTATGTGTTTTTCTTTGTGGAATTTTTGTGCTTTCAGTATTCCCTAAAGAGTTATATAGCAGCCATTCTTAGCCGCTCATTGCCCTCAAAATCACCGCAAGGTTCTTGAAGATCAGGTCGAAGAAATGCTGGAAGGCCGGCAGCAGGCGGGGAACGATGATCCCGAATAAAACGAGTCCCACATATACTTTGAGCGGCAGGGCGATGAAAAAGATGTTGGCCTGCGGCATAATCCGGGCAAAGATGGCAAAGCAGATTTCCATCAAAAACAGGACTACGATAAAGGGGGATGCCAGTTGTACACCCACAATAAATAACTGACCCGCCATTCTGACCAGGGAAGGCGCGGGAGCCGCCATATGGACCGTCCCCAGCGGGACGATCTCGAAACTTTTCACCATAGCCTTCAGATAAACGGCATCGCCCCCAATGGCGAGGAAAAATATCGTCCCCAGAAGAATAAGCATCTGGCTGAGAACGCCATTCTGATTTTGCGTCAGCGGATCGATGACGCTTGCAAATCCCAAACCTACCTGAATGCTTATAAACTGACCCCCGAACTGGATCCCGCTAAAAATAATCTGTCCCACCAGCCCCATAGCCAACCCGATGGAGACCTCCTTAAAAATAGCTATGATCACCTGAATCATCGTGGCATCAACAGGGATAGTGGCGTCCTGCAGGGGAATGACCGGATAGAGCAAAATCGTCACGATGACGGCGAAGAATAGTTTCACTCTTCGGGGGAACATCTGGGATCCGAAGAAAGGGGCAGTCATTAAAATGGTGCTGACGCGCACAAAGATCAGGAAGGCCGTCAGGATAAAGGTAACAGAGAAAAAAGACACCTGTTGTCCCATTTACCGGTTTCTCCGCTTCCTCATTCAATGAGTGATTATCGGAATGAAATGGAAAATCCGCTGCACGAAACCAATCATATACTGAAGCATGTAACCGATAAAAAAGAATAACAATACTACGATGGCGATCATTTTCGGTACGTAACTCAGCGTCATTTCCTGAACGGTAGTGGCGGCCTGCACAACAGAAACGAGCAGCCCGACAACCAGCGCCGCCATAAGCAGGGGGCCCGACAATACGACGGTTGCCGTCAGCATCTGCTGAATCCAGTAAATTCCGACTTCCGTATTCATAAAAAACCTCCCTCAGTTAAAACTTTTAATGAGTGATTCAACGATCAGGTACCAGCCGTCGGTCAGTACAAAGATCAGGATTTTGAACGGCAGGGAGACCATCACCGGCGGCAGAAACATGATTCCCATCGACAGCAGTACCGATGAGACTACCAGGTCGACTACCAAAAACGGCAGGTAAAGCAGGAATCCTATCTGAAAGGCGATTCGCAACTCACTGATCACAAACGAAGGAACAATCACATAAAGCGGCAGCTCTTTCACATTTCCGACCGGCTTCATCTTGGCGAGATCCATAAACAACAACAAGTCTTTCTCACGGGTTTGCTTAAGCATGAATTTTTTCAGCGGTACCGCCCCGCGATCCAGGGCCTCTTTTTGTGTGATTTTGTTGTTGAGATAGGGCTGGATGGCATCCTGGTTGATTTGGTTAAACACCGGGGCCATAATGAAAATCGTCAGAAACAGGGCCAGGCCGATCAACACCTGGTTCGGGGGGGCCTGTTGCGTCCCCATTGCCGAACGCAGAAAGAAGAAGACGACGATAATCCGGGTGAAGCTGGTCATCAGCGTGATGAATGCCGGACCAAACGAAAGGATTGTTAACAGAATCAGGATCTGAATGGCGGTCGAGTAATCTTCCTTCCCATTCGCCGGAGTGATACTCAGATTAACTTTAGGGATGGAACCGATCCCGATTCCGGAAGTATTCGGCGGAGCTCCGCCCTGGGCAGCGGTGTTCGATGCCGCAGGGGGTGAAGCGGTTCCCTGTTGGGCATTGGCTGTAAATGACACCACAGTCAATAGAAAAACGGTGAAAGTAAAGGCAAAGGTGAAGCGGCGTATCATCGAAACTGGTTTCAAGATCTCATTTTCTGGATGGCGGGAAAGAGCCTGGAAAATGCTGAATCAGGCGGGGAGGCTTTCCCGTTTCCTGGCGGAGTCCATTCCTCCTTGCTTAGTTTCGAGAGCAGCGTCATGTTGTTGCCCGTCAGGCCGATCACCCAATACTCGTCATTAAAGGCAATAATCTTAATCGTTTGTCCGGGAGCAAGTTGTTGCTCTCCCATCACGGTAAAAAGATGGTCATGATGTGGTTTGGCGCGCCGCTTGTTCCAGTACCAAAGGGCTCCCAGCATCAGCATTAGCACCAGGAAGGCGGGAATTGCGTTATAAAAGAGATTAGGGGCGGCGTTATGATGAATAGCCGGCGCGGTACGTCCGAGTGCGGTGCGCAGACTGTCCAGCCGCATCTGATCCGCGGGATTCAGCGGTGCAGGCGAGTTATTGCTCATGGTAGCCATCACGAAAATCCAAACGACCAGCAGAGTGAAAGCAAGAGAGATGACGGTACCGATGAACTTCCGGTTACCGCCGGCAGGGATTTGGAATTTCATAGTGTGAGTCCGCCCAAAAAAACAGGTTTTAGCCTTTTCACCGATTTCTTCATAGTATGCCCGATCATTGAAGTGCTTCTATGCGGTCTTTCGCAGATATCAGCGCTGTAATCCGGACACCGAAATGTTCATCAATGACAACTACTTCCCCTTCGGCTATGGCCCGGCCGTTTGCGTAGACCGACACGGGTTCTCCCGCCAGTTTATCCAATTGAATGACCGATCCCCGAATTAAATGAAGCACATCTCCCAGAGGTAATTCCTTCCGGCCCAATTCCACGGAGACCTGAATTTTCACATCCCGCAACAATTCGAGATTTCGTACTTCCGTGTCGCTATTTTCACTGGTAACCGATGAGAAGTCGTCAAACTCCACCTTTTGAGCTTTTCGAAGCCGGCTTTTCGCCGCCTCTTTTTCCGATGCAGCGGATTCACGCACTATCGAAGGTTCTATTTTAGGGATATCAATGACTTCTTTAGACTCCGGTTCGAGATCCGGCTTCTGCTCCGGTTCCGGATTTTCCGCCTGGACATCCGTCTTATCCCCGGCGGCTTCTTCGCCGGTAGGTAAGGAGAAAGCGACGACCAGATTCAACTTGGAATCGGTGTTCTCATCATCTGCGCCTTCTTCCTCCCCGCTCTTGCCGTTGACGCTGACATCAGCCAGAAAATAGCGGTCTGCCGTGAGCAGTTTATTCAGAGCTGCAGGTTTGATGATCTCAACCGGCTCAGGATCGACGGAAAGGTCAAACTCATCCTTAAGAACGGCCTGAAGCGCTCCGATCAGCTGAGCGCTGAACTCTTTCATCAGATCCTTGGTCACTTCATTCAATGCGGTTTCTTCCATGTCGAGCATTGCGGAAGCCAGCTGGGGTATCCATGATTCTTCGAAGCCGATCATCAGATCGCTCCCGGTGTTGCCGTCGTGCGTTTTTATCAATACCGGCATCTTTCCCAGTGCTTTGGCTACCGACTCCGCATCAGCGGCACTTGCCGAAGTGGTACCGACATCAACCTTTTTCAGGAGGATCGTTTTCAGAAAATCCTGAACAACAGGTACGCACCTGATAAGCTCGTCTTTCAGCATATCCATTGTCATTTCTTGACCTCTTTGCGTTTATTTTCAATAAAATCCAAAATCCGAATGGCCCTTTTTTGTCCCAGGCGCCCCGGGTAAGCTTTTAACAGCGGCTGATTTTTCAGGTAAACATTTAACGGTTTACTCGTTTCCTGATCCAGCATCAGCGCATCGCCCTCGACCATTTGCAGCATCTCATTTACGGTAATATTC
Source organism: uncultured Chitinophagales bacterium (assembly GCA_964572735.1). Lineage (GTDB taxonomy): Bacteria > Bacteroidota > Rhodothermia > Balneolales > DATFMH01 > DATFNI01. Next base: position 50,661 of record CAZNHE010000014.1, read on the forward strand.
GC
>CAZNHE010000015.1:0-44643 GCA_964572735.1 uncultured Chitinophagales bacterium
GACCAATCGGTAAGAAGAATAACCTCAGAGACGGCATCCATACGCAACCAACTGATGATTGATCTGGCGGATAAGATTGTCGTTGGCCGGCAGGATCCGACGGGAAATCTTGCTCAATTAATTCAGTCTGTGGGTGATGAGAAGGAAGTTCTTTACTTGACGTGAGATGCTTATGACGTACGGTTATTTAAAAAATAACCGTGGATGGCGGTATAAATAGAGGCTTCTCTTAGTTAAAAGATACTTAATTCATTAGAAAATAATCAGGTAAAGTCCCCTCCCCCTCACTCCAAAATTCCGTTTCCAATGCCTTTTGCTTCGTCTCTCTGGAATTGGATGGTGAAGAGAGTGCCTTTTTCGCCCGAATCGAAGTTGTAATCGGCGCCGAGTTGCTGGGAGAGTACGTCGATGAGGTTTAACCCAAGGGAGCCGTTGCGGGCGGCGTCAAAATGGTCGGGCAACCCGACGCCGTTGTCTTTTATGGACAGGTGGACGATGTTATCCCCCAATTCGGACAGGCAAACGGTTATTTCTCCCTTTTCTCTTCCCCGGAAGGCATGTTTGAAAATATTGGTGACGGCTTCGTTGATGATCAGCGTACAGGGAATGGCCTGGTTGATGTTGATCTGAACCGGTTCGCAATGGAAGACGATATCAATCTGCGCATCCGACTGAAAGGTTTGCTGGATGTTTATCACCAGCGAACGGATATTATCGGAAAACTCCAGCCTGGTAAAACTGTCCGATTTATACAATTGTTCATGAATGCTGGCCATGGTTTTTATGCGGCTGATGCCGTCGAGCAGGCGGTCGCGTATCTCTGCGTTGTCTTCATCCAGGGCTTGAAGCTGCATCATTCCCGACACTACAGCCAGGTTGTTTTTCACCCGGTGATGTATCTCGGCGAGGAGGATTTCTTTTTCCTTCAGCGATTCCTGATTAAGATGTTGCTGCCGGATCTGCTCCGTGACGTCCCGTGAGTTGACCACCAGTCCGCCTACCGCGGGGTCTTCCCTCATATCGGTAAGCGTGGTTTCTATCCAGCGCCAGTTGCCTTTCGAGTCCATAAGCCGGTACGGAGGAATATGAACACGCTGATTGGACGACAGGGTGGAGAGAAGTCTGATAATCCGGGGTTTATCTTCTCTGTGAATGTAATCGAAGGCATTGGTGCCCAGATATTCTTCGGCCGCTGTTCCAAGGATGGATTCGACCGTCGGGCTCACATAGGTGAAGATGCCCTGCGAATCGAGGATTGCTATCAAATCCGAGCCATCCTGAACCAGTGATCTGAACCGCCGTTCGCTGCGTTGCAGGTCCTCTTCAGCCTGCCGCCGGCTGGTCACGTCCTGGCTGATACCGTAAAACCGGGTGTATACTCCGTTTTTGTATTCGGGTTCTCCCGTTGCACGGATCCACCGCTCGTCACCCCGGCCACTGACGATTTTCAGCTCAATATTAAAAGGTTTTTCCTTTTCAATTGCATCCATGGCGGCCCTTCTGAAGGTTTCGCGGTCCAGACCTTCTTTAAACAGCCTGATAGTGCTCTCCAGGTCAGGCTCGTACTCCTCATCAAATCCGTGAACCTCTTTTGTCACGGGCGACCAATACAACCGGTGTGTGCGTATATCGAACTCCCATGTACCGATATGAGCCAGCTGATAGGCTTTATCGAGCTGCCGATGCTTCTTTTCGATCTCTTTCTTAGACAGAATATGACGGATTTTGGAGGAGAGCGCATTTATGACGAAGTCGAGCAACTTCCATTCCTCCTTCAAAAAAGATCCGTCGGCAGGCATAGAACTTCTTCCCGGGTAAACGACCTCCACGGCAAGAGTATGGTTATCTTCTATTCCGACCTCGGCCGCCATTACCCATTTGGTTCGTTTGTAGCCGGGTGTCCGATAATTTATTCCGTCGAATGCTATAGCTGCCGGAACCCTTCCATAATAGAGCCACCCTTCGGGAAGTATGGAAACAGCCTGCGTCAATAATTCTCCGAGTGAGAGTCGCTGCTCATTCAGGCAGGCTATCCTGTACATGCAGGATTGTTCCTGAATGCGTTTCCGGAGTTCCCCCTGGAGCGCCTCAGCGGGCGTATTCAGCGCCGCCCGGATTTTCCGGGGCTTCTCCGGCCCGGTAATATGGTCTGCAATGCTTAGAATATCGATCAGGATTTGTTGTGTGAAAGCAGGTTCCTGCTCTTTATCGGCCCTGTCATCCGGATTCTTACTCCTAAGAGCACCGATATCGGAGAGATGACCGGAATATTTTGTGGATGAAGGGATGGGAATGTTGCGTCCCGTCAGCCTTGTCCTCTATAACCCGTTGAATGCCAATGTAATGTGCTAAACATCTTAATGAACATTTACAGGCATAAGATGTATTTATACATTTACAATTCAGTTGGGAAAAATCAGGTTTTACTTGCAAATCCGGGATTTTTCATATCCGGGCGGATGAAAATGGCGGTGAATCGCCAGGATTTTGCCTCAGGATGGCGCGGCAATTATGAAGTATTATGAGGATGCCGGTGCTCAGAAAAAGCCCAGTTGTTTTCCGGTGCTTTCGGGTTTCTTTTTCTGGGAAGAGGATTTTTCCGGCTGTTGCTTCAGGTTTTCCGGTATTTCCCGGATGAATCGGGAAGCGTCCATTGTCCCGGTCTTGCCAAAGCGGCTCCGTTCCTGACTCCAGGTGATCTGCAACTCGTCTTTGGCGCGGGTCATGGCCACGTAAAAAAGCCGGCGTTCTTCTTCTATGTCAGTGCCTTCGCGTGTCAGCGGAGTGATACCTTCTTCAGCTCCTGCAATGAAGACGACCGGAAACTCGAGTCCCTTGGCTGCATGAAACGTGAGCAAATGTACGCGGTCGATCTTCGTCCGTCCGGCATCGGTATAGGGATTGAGCTTCATCTGCTCGAGGAACTCCGGAATATCTGATGATGACTCCGCGGCCAGTTCCAGGAGTGTTTCTTTCCGGAAACGATCGGCTTCCGCCAGATTCTCATCCGGCAGAAAATGATCACAGATAATCTCGATCGTTTCTTTTAAACTACCCGAAGATCGTTTCTCCGAGGCAGCACGATAGACGCTCCTCAGGTCCTCCAGGTCGTCATGCAACGATTCGTCGAGAAAAGCCAGGGGATCATCTCCGAACAGCGATGCCGGATGGGTGTTTAAGCCGGAGAGGAAGGAGGTCGTTGCAGCGTCGGACCAGCCGTATGTCCCGGTCAGCAAATCATACAGCGCGAGCCGGTCGTCTGCATCGGTCAAAAGTTGCAGCAGGCCGCAAACCACGTCAAGCGGAGGGGTGGAGAGGAATGAAGTGGCATCGCCGAAAAGGGCGGGGATGCCGGCTTTTGCGAATGACCTGAAAAGAGCGTCGCCTACGGATCTGGTGCGGAAAAGCACCGCGATGTCGCCGAAACCGTAACTGTGTCCGGAATCGGTATGAGCCCCGGTAGTCAGGCTCTCGATTCCTCCCACATAACGCCCAATTTCATCCAGGATGTACGAGGCTTCGCGGAAAGGGTCGGGTGCGTGAAATATGGTTATCCGCGTTCCCGGCGGGCGCCGTGCTTCGGGAGATACGCCGCTGTTTATGGTGTTGCGGCGGATCAGGCTGCCGGCGGCTTCAACGATATTCCCTGTCGACCGGTAGTTGCGCCGGAGAGGGATTTCCTTCGCCCTGAACTCATCCCGAAAACGATAAAAAAGCGTTAGATCCGATCCGCGAAATCCATAGATGGATTGATCGGGATCGCCGATGGCGAGTATCAGCTTACCCGCACCCAACAGCCGGATCATCTCGTACTGGATCGGGTTAATGTCCTGAAACTCATCTACGGCAATCACCTGATAATTGTCTCTGACCTTTTGTAGCCATATATCGTCCTGTTTCCAGCCGTCGACGAGGCGCCGGATCATTCCGGAGAGATCCACGGCATGGTGCTGATCGAGCCACTGACGGTATTGTTCAAAGCAGTTGCGCTCTTCCTGCAGAAGCGGCCGGCCGGATTCCAGGTGCCATTCTATTTGTTCACTCAGTGTCCGGATACGTCCGCTGCCTTGTTCCGGGAAGAGCGTCCGCAGGATCATCCTGCGTGCATTCGCGTCGTAGACAGAAAGCAGGTCGGGATAATGCTCTCTCAACAATTGCCAGGCGATGGCATGAAATGTCCCGATGGTGATCCGTCGGGCAGGTTCACCGATGCGGGCGGTAAGCCGCTCCCGCAGTTCGCCGGCAGCCTTGTTGGTGAAGGTGACCGCCATGATCTGCGCAGACCCGGCTTCTCCACCCCTGATACGCCGCGCGATCCACTTGGTGAGCGTATATGTTTTGCCTGTCCCGGGACCGGCCGTCACCAGCACGGGACCGTCGTTTGTCTCGCAGACGAGTTCCTGTTCCGGATTGATCCGGTCATCTGCCTGCCGGGGTTCCTCGTCCGCTGCAACCACAACGGCATCAGTCCCCGGCTCGGCGGCTACAGTCTGGCCGGTATCCTGCGATTCCGAACGGTAGTCATCCAGGCCCCAAAAGCCCAGTTGTCCCCGTATCTGCCCAATCTCGCCGTCTTTGAAGATCTTGATGACACCGAACACACCGTCGTAACCCGCTTCCGGTTCCACTTCTCCCTCCCGCAGGCGGCGAATCGCTTCGGCCAGCACCGGCCCGGCCTGGCTGCGGATGTCGTCGACGGGCACTTCCCGCAGCAGTGAGAATTCATTGCCGAACTGGGAGATCACCTGCCGGAAACGCTCCTGCACTTTCTTGGACTGCGGTCCGACACCTTCGATCCCGGACAATATTTCCGGAAGCGGGATGATATATTCATACCCCGGGGCGCCAGCCGGTTGTTCGGGTGTGCTGCGGTCGGAGAGGGAAGTTACCCGGTTCAGCACGCCTATCGTCAGTGGTTTTCCGCAAACCGGACAGATGCCTTTGTATTTTTCCGTTGTTTCCGGGCTCAGGGAAACGTTGCATTTGCGGTGACCGTCATAATGATATTTTCCTTCTTCAGGATAAAATTCGTAAGTACCCAGGAATCCCCGGCGCGATTTGATGGCATCGAACATGCCGTCGTAACTCAGGTCGGTGTCGAACAGATTTGCCTCGCGCCCCAGTTTTCGGGGAGAATGAGCGTCGGAATTGGAGATCAGGGTGAGCCGGTCAAGTTCGCTAAGTTGCCAGTTCATGGCAGGATCGGATGAGAGACCGGTTTCCACGGCGAAGAGGTGATCCGCCAGATCACGGAAACATGAGCGGATGCTGTCATAGCCGGCCTTTGATCCGAGCGATGAGAACCAGGGCGTCCAGATATGGGCGGGGATCAGGTAAGCGCGATCCGAAGTGTCGAGCACGATTTCCAGCAGGTCGCGCGAAGGGAGCCCCAGGATGGGCCGGCCGTCGGAAGCCAGGTTGCCGATGGTTGAAAGCCGCTGGTTAAGCCGGGCAACCGTCTCAAAGTCGGGTGCATAAACCAGGTTATGGTTCTTGCGGACGCGCCCGTCATATTTATAGATCGAACTTATTTCTGTGGTCAGGCAAAAACGAACGTCGATGTCATGCGTTTTGAGTCCAGGAATGGCAGGAGTGTTTGGCGGATCCTTCAGTGTAAAAAGGCCGTTGCCGTTGGGCCGCAGCTTCTCCCGCAGCTCCGCGAACCACTGCGGGTGGGTGAAATCACCTGTCCCGATCACGTTGATGCCTTTCAGCCGGGCCCACTGATACAGCGACTCCAGATTCAGATTCTTGCTGGTTGCCCGTGAATAGTGGGAATGCAAGTGTAGATCGGCGATGTAAAACATAAAAACGGTTTGCCAATGTCTTGAAATTATCCACCTGAAAATGAACAAGCGGCTTGTTAAAGGCAAGAGAAAAAACGGAGCTTTTCAGGGATCTCCATTGCGGCAGGATATCTTGGCGCCCGTCTTTTCATCGAACAAACCGGTTATCATCCCTCCGGTTTCTCTTCTCAAAAGTGGATTTTTAAGCTGCCGGACTTCATCCGGCGAAAATCGACGGCCTTTTTGAGGTTTACTTATTTCCGGCATCTTTCTTTTAAGGTCATTCTCTTCCTCATACCTCAAAATATGCATATTTTGAGGTATCTATGAAGGTAAAACCTTATTTTGAGGTCGGAATGTTCTTCATACATTAAAAGAATGGATTATTAATGTCGGATAAATGGTTGTATCCCGTAAATCCCGACCGTTCCGTTCCCTGGAACGGTCTGCCTCTTCTTCCGATCAATGAGGAGTTGTATAAGAAAGTCGAGATTTATGAACAGCTCGGGAGGGCCAAGGAAGCACTGGCGTTGCTGGCGGGCAGGAGCGTGGCGATTCCTAACCAGGCGCTGTTGATCAACGCGATCACACTGCAGGAGGCCAAGGATTCGAGTGCCATCGAGAATATTTTTACCACCAATGATGAGTTGTACAAGGCTTACAGCGAAAACCGGGATGACGAACTGGCTTCCGGGGCGACCAAAGAGGTGCTGCGTTATCGCGAGGCGTTGTGGCAGGGGTATGGTTATTTACACCAAAAAGGGAGGTTTGATTCTGAATATTTCATCCGGCTGTATCGGGAGATCAATCAGACCAACGACGGCATTCGTCCGCCTTTTGCACGAATCTACATCAGGCAGGGGGGAAGCGGTCCCAATGCCGGAAAGCCCATTTATACCCCTCCGCGAGGGAAAGGGGTCGTAGAGGAGAAACTGGAAAACCTGGTCGCCTTTTTGAATGATGCTTCAATACTCCCCACGGAGCCGTTGTTAAAAATGGCGATCGGACATTACCAGTTCGAGGTCATCCACCCGTTCCGGGACGGCAACGGACGCACGGGGCGCATTTTCAATATTCATTTTATTACTCATGCGGGTTTGCTGGAATATCCGATCCTGTATCTGAGCCGGTATATCATTGAGCATAAGAATGAATATTATGAAGGGCTTGCAGGTGTATCGCAGCGCGGCGACTGGGAGCAGTGGCTGTTGTATATGCTGCGGGCCGTGGAATCGACTTCCAGGCTGACCTATCAGAAAGTGAACGACATCCTGTCGGCGAAGGAGGCTGTTCTGGAAGCAATCGAATCTGAGACGGGCATCCGGCGGCCCGATCAGCTGGTGGAGGCCATTTTCACCCAGCCTTATACCAAGGTGAATCATCTCACGGATCGGGGGATTTATGCTGAAAATACGGCCCGGAATTATCTGAATGAGCTGGTGAATCTGGGGGTTCTTGAAAAGAAAGAGATCAGCGGGCGGCACTATTATCTCAACCTGGAACTGGAACGGGTACTGGCGTATTGAATCTCATGTGAGGAGGTCCTTTTGATTCCTTTTTTCCTTCTATGTCATAATCATCCCGGGGTTCAGGCCGAAAGATGATTGTAATCCCAAAATGTTCACTCAATCTCAAGGTCATGCCTTCCGGACACATTCGTTTGCATTACGTATAGCTGTACATACCCGTTTCAATTTTCTTGGGGCTAATAGATTATGCAAACTCTCAATAAAGCTATCAATGCTCTGATGATGTCGTATTGTCTGGCACATAATCGTCAAGTTTCATTGACCAGGGGGCCGACATCACAATGAATATTCCACCGCAGGCTGCATAAGTTTTTGCAAAATTTGGAGTTCGCCAGGTTGCGGCAACGCCGTAGAAAGCGGACGTAACTCCACCCGGGAATCCGGCTACCAAGGTGTGTTTTCTCTTAACCAGAGCCAAATGAGATGACCGCCGCCTATTTTCACAACACCCTGCAAGAATAAAAATCGGGATTGACCTTACTATTTCCGTCTAAAGCCCGAGTTCCGCCCGAATAAAGTCTTTTGAACCTTCCGGACCTGTCAATTCCAGCCAGGTTCCGCTTTTGTCGCCACTGGTTGAGAGGCTAAAGGTGAAAAAACCACAACACTCCTGTTCCGTTTTAATGAACTCGGCCAATTCGTCAAACATTTCACCCGTTCCGGGAAACTTAAAAGCGTATCCATTCTCTAATACCCTCCTTTCGATGATTTTGGTTCTCAAACTTTTGAGTACTGTTTCCTTTCGTCCTTGAAGCTCCGGTGCTGTCAGTTTGCACGCCAATTCATCTGATTTGTTTTCTTCCTTACCGGTCGAACTGTCTGCCTTAGCTGGTCTTGTACCGTTCATTATATTCTCCTTTTCCTTGTTAATTTGTGCGTATATCTTAGCACGAAAGGTCATAAACCTTAAAATCAATACTGCATCGGAGCGTTTCCATCCGGGGCCGGGGGATCTTCTTTTTCAATCTCCATGCGCTGTATTTTTCCTTCTTTTAAAAGGTAAATATGTTTCACCATGCCATCAGACAGGACATTTCCCTTACGGTCTTTGACGACCTGGTGGACTTCAACTTCAATCTTCCCATCGGTTCTTTCTTTGAATGAAACGGGTATCACGACCGGATCTATCGCAAGCCACTGCCTTGTCCAGTAATCTCTGACTTCATCATGACCTTGCACGTAACCTCCTTCCCAGCCGTTCGGCCAATGTACATCTGCGTGCATCAATGAAAGAACAGCATCAATATCTCTCTCATTAAAAGCGGCATACGCCCGCCCGATCAAATCGTTGTTGGCCTGTTGCAGGGCATTTTGTTTGTCTGGCATGGTGCAAAGGTATTTTCTATATGATTTTTTTGTAATGATAAACAACTAATCGTACTAATGAGAGGGTATTGTCCGTATACCGGCCTTATTTCTGCACTGCGGTCTTTGCCCGGCACCGGGTATCATTTTTGCAGCACTTCCTTTACCATCTTTTGTAGAAAATCTCTCTCGTAATAATCGTTATCAACGACGACGCCGTCGAAAAGATAAATATCCAGGTCGATGGTACGCGGACCGTTTTTGTTGGCTGTCCGGATTCGTCCCAGATCTTTCTCCAGCGCCTTTAAATGCCGGCGAAGCGCATTCTGATCCAGTTCCGTTTCCAGGAGAACGACGCCATTCAAGAACTTCGGCTGATCTTTGTAGAGCAGAGGGTCGGTATAAAAAAAGGAAGACTTGCTGACGACATGTCCGATGGACCCGAGCTGCTGCAGCGCTTTCTCCACGTTCTTTTCGGGATCGATATTCGATCCGATTGAAATGATGGCCCGGTGCTTAGTCATAGTCCGAGATTCGCACGATCAGGTTATCGCAGAAACGCAGGGAATGCGGCTTTTCAAGCGTCAGGCGAACTTTTTTTACCCCTTCAAATGAATGTACCAGATGATATATCCGGTCGGCCAGCGCTTCCACCATATTAAAGGATGATTTTTCCACTTCGTCGATGATTTGTTTGGTCATCGTACGGTAGTTGACCGCATGTTCCACATGGTCGTCCGCAATTGCCCGGGAAGCATCATAGGTAAATGCTACGGAAATAACGACATCCTGCGGCTTTTCTCTTTCCCAGTCATTGAATCCTATGATGGTGCGCAGGCGCAGGTTCTTTATCTCGATTTCCAGATTCTGATGATTCATATGTTGTCCTGCCCGTTGGTTTTTACAGGAAGGATATTAAAAACGACCTTTCGGTGCCAGTACCAAATTACAGGTCCCCTATCTTTCCCGCGAATTCGTTGTCATAACGGATGAATGGATGCTCTGATCATCGGGATTATGCCGCCCATTCCGGTTCCTTGTTCTGAAAGGATCTCTGTAGATCGGATGATGAACATATTCGGCAACCTCTCCGCCATCTTTCATCCTGCTTAAAAATGAGAGTCCTTCTCTACCTTACTCTGTTTGTTTTCATTAAATTCCCGGAAGGAACTGCCACGAACCAAAATCAGGGAATTATGCTTCAGCAATATGTAGAACGGCTGGTTGATCTGATCGATCCGGCTCTGAATGATGTCTATAACATGCCGGTGGAAGAAGCCCGGAGGCGGGTACTGGAAGGAACCCCGGAGGAAGTGCGGCAGATCGAAGGCTCATTCGCTCTGATCGCCCGTGATGGAAAAACGGTGCGGATGGTCCGTTCAATGGACCGGCCGATGCGCTATTTCCTGGCCAAACGCGTGGAAGGTCCGGCACTGGTCGTCGCAGATCGGATCGATACCATTTACGACTGGCTCAAATCGGAGGGGTTCGATAATCAATTTCACCCCAGTTATACCCGTATGGTGCCGGCGCACTTCGTTGTGGAAATTCAGCTGATCGGCTGTCCTGACCCCAATCCGGTCTACACTCGTTTTTTTGATCCTCCCATCGGCACTCTTCCGGCCGATCCTGATGTGATCGGGCGGAGATACATCGGGCAGCTGGCCGGGGAAATCCGCAAATGGTTGCTGCATATCCCGCCGGATGCCCCTGTCGGTGTAAGTTTTTCAGGCGGCATTGACAGTGGGTCGGTATTCCTGGTAACGTATTATCTGATGCAGGAACTCGGCATGAACCCGGGAAGACTGAAGGCATTCACGCTTGATCTCGGCGGGGGCCCTGACCGCGATCAGGCGTTCCGTTTCCTGGACCGGCTGGGACTTTCGCTATTTCTGGAGCCTGTTGAAGCGAATCGTTCGGAAATCGACAGCAGACAAATCATTAGCCTGGTCGAGGATTATAAACCGCTTGACATACAATCGGCGGCCATGAGTCTGGCCCTGATGAAGGGAATCCGCCGCCGTTATCCCGAATGGCGATATCTCATTGATGGCGAAGGCGGCGATGAAAACCTTCGGGACTACCCGATAGAGGGCAATCCCGAACTGACCATCCGGAGCATCATCAATAACCGGATGCTTTATCTTGAAGGATGGGGAGTCGACAAAATTAAGCATTCGCTCACCTACAGCGGAGGGCTGAGCCGCTCATACGCCCGTTCGTATGCTCCTGCACGTTATTGCCGATTCGAGAATTTTAGTCCGTATACCCGCCCGAATGTCATCGAAGTGGCGGAGAGCATTCCGTTTGAAGAAATTACGGAGTATGACAAAGAGCGGCTGTACAGCCTGAAAGGGGAAATCGTATCCCGCGGAGTGGAGCAGGTGACCGGCATTCGGATGCCGGTTTTTGAGAAACGGCGGTTTCAGCACGGGGCCGTTCCCGAAGAGCAACTGAAGGAGGTATTGCCGGCGCGGGAAATGGATTACCGCCGTACCTTTCAGACGATGTACCTGTGATGCTGCAAGCTGCCGGCTATCCGTCTGAGGCAAAGCAGCGGCGTAAATGGATAGAAGAAAAGCGTCCGCAGCGGAATACACCGGATCCTCATCGCCCGTATCAATGGGCGTCAGAGAAGGAGTACTCCGGAGACGGACAGATCGTTGACTCGGCAGTCATCTTTCTCACCAATCGCGAATGCCCCTGGCGCTGCCTGATGTGCGATCTCTGGAGAAACACACTGACGGAATCCGTGCCCAGAGGTGCCATTCCGGAACAGATCCGGTTTGCCCTGGATCAGATGGAAAAGATGCGGGACAGTAAGGGAATCCGGCAGATCAAACTCTACAACAGCGGCAGCTTCTTTGACCATCAGGCGATACCTCCGGGAGATTATCGGGAAATAGCCGGACTGATGGCGCCTTTCAGCAGGGTGATCGTGGAGTCGCACCCCTCCCTGGTCGGCGGGGACTGCCTGCGTTTCCGGGATTTGCTGGATGGAGAACTGGAGGTTGCAATGGGGCTGGAGACGGCACATCCCGAGATCCTGGAAAAGCTCAACAAGGGAATCACACTGGATTCCTTTCGCACCGCCGCAGGTTTCCTGAGGAAACATGGGATTGATCTGCGGGTATTTATCCTGGTCAGACCGCCGTTTATGAGTGAAAAAGAGGGGTTGGAATGGGCTTGCCGCTCTCTTGATTTCGCGAATGATTGCGGAGCGTCCGTTTCCGTGCTGATCCCGACGCGGGGTGGAAACGGGGCGATGGAGGTACTGCGGCAACAGGGAACTTTTGAGCCGCCGAAGCTCGCCACCCTGGAAAGGGCGCTTGATTACGGACTTTCCCATAATACCGGTCGTGTCTTTGCTGATTTGTGGGATCTTGAGCAGTTTTCCGATTGTCCGGTTTGCTTTAGCCGCAGAAAAAGACGGCTGGAACGGGTAAATCTGTCGCAGAAATGGGAAGATTACCCGGAATGCGGATCGTGTTTGTATCACGATATGAAATGATGAGCGTATGGGAAGAAAATTGACAATAGAGTATTCCAGGATTTCCATCGGACCTCTTAATCATCAGAAAGCCGCCATTATCCGTTTGGACGAGCAACCTTTGATGAGAATGGCAAATAAAAGCAGGCCGGAGAGCTTCTCCGACAGCACGGGCAGGTAAGTCCATCATAAATCAGTCCGGGATTGGCCGGCTTGCCGACAGGAGAAACCGGATAGGCGGTATGGCCCCGATTACCGGGGCCCTCGACAGGTAACGCATGCATTCAAGGTTCTCCATCACTGCCTCTGGTCATGGAGTTGCTCCTGAGGCGTCGGGACTTCGCGGTGTCCTTCACAATGACGCAACGATGTTGAGGGACGTGATTGGTTTCTGTTTGAGGATTACGGTATTATTTCCGAATGTTTATCCGATAAATCACACATAATCTTGTATCCGGCAACATATTTGCCTATTAAAAAACAGACCCGGAAGTTGTATGGAAGCGGACCTGATTATTGCCGGCTCCGGTTTTGGAGGCTCTCTGCTGGCGCTGATTGCCCGGCGGATGGGGTTTTCTGTTGTATTGATAGAGAAATCGGCACATCCGCGATTCACCATTGGTGAATCGACTACTCCTCTGACCAACCTTTATCTTGAGGAGATTGCTGAGCGATACGACCTCCAGCAGCTTCGTCCGTTAAGCAAATGGGGGAGATGGCAACGCGCCTATCCGGGGATACCGGCAGGATTGAAGCGCGGTTTCTCATTTTTTTATCATGAGGAAGGTAAACCCTTTGAAAAGGATCCCAACCATAACCGGCAGTTGTTGGTAGCAGCCAGTCCGCATGATGGCGTCGGCGATACGCACTGGTATCGCCCGGCTTTCGATGCCCAGCTGGTGCGATGGGCCCGAGAGGAAGGGGTGCAGTTCTATGACCGTTCCCGGATAACGGAGGCACGATTCCGGGCGGATCACGTCTCCATGACATTCGAGCAGAAGGGGAAGTCATACGCTGTTGATGCAAAATTATTCGTTGATGCCACGGGCCCGCGCGGATTTTTATTTCATCATTTGAAACTGGAAGAGGGCGATTTCCCGCTTCTTCCAAGGCGGGAGGCACTATATACCCATTTCTGGGGGGTGAAACCGTTTCAGCCCCATGCCGGCGGGCGCAAAGAGAATCTCCCATATCCGGCGAATGACGCGGCAGTTCATCATCTGTTCGACGGGGGATGGATCTGGCTGCTTCGGTTTAACAACGGAATCACGAGCGCGGGGGTATCCTTGCGCAAAGACAAGGCAGAAGCACTGAAACTAAGTGAGGGCGCTCCGGCGTGGGAACGGCTGCTTGATCGGTTTCCGGGGATAGGTGATCAATTTAAAGGAGCGGAAGCCGTGTTGCCCTTCCGGCATCAGTCACAGGTTTCGTTTCGCAGTCAGCAGATTACGGGTCCGCGCTGGGTAATGCTGCCATCCTCTGCGGGGTTCATCGATCCGCTGATGTCGACCGGTTTCCCGCTGAACCTGAGGGGAATTCTGCGACTGGGGGAAATGCTGGAAGAATACTCTGATCTGGAGAAGTTCTACGACGCAAGAGCCACTTACGATCATGCCACCCGGCATGAACTGGATCTGGCCACGCGAATGGTAGCCGCTTTGTGGGGCAATCTGGATGATTTCGAACTCTTTTCTGCCCTCTCATTGCTCTATTTTGCTGCTACCAGCTATAGTGAATCGGCTATCCGCACCGGAAAGCCACAATTGGCTTCATCCTTCCTGCTGGACGATCATCCGAAATTCGGCGCCCTTGCACGTCAATGTTATCGCAGAGCCCTGGAACCATTTTCTCCAAAGGAAAAGAAAGATTTCATCAGAGAAGTTTACGCCGTTGTCCGCCCGGTTGATGTGGCGGGACTGGGGGATCGCTCGCGCAAAAACTGGTATCCGGTACGGGCCGAAGACCTCCTTGAGAACGTGGACAAGCTGTACACAACCCGTGAAGTGGTCGTGAAAGCGCTCAGGACTGCCGGTTTTTTCGAGGATTAGGCCCGCCACAATTGAATTGCTTATTGAAGCTCATGAATTGTATCCGGACTATGGTATTATCAACCCTCTTCAATTGAATACTGCTGCATTAAATACTCCCCGAGATCGGATTGAATATTATTTTATTCCTTCAAATCTCCCGGAAAGACGTCTCATAGACCCGTCTTCAAATCATTTAAAAAACGCAGGCAGAACCCCTCTTTTCGGTTTTTCCAACGGAACACGAATAGTAATTTGCCAGACCGACTCATCGTCCTGCAAATTATAATGATAGATTTCATTATCCTGATAAGAAACATGTGCGTAGTTCAGAGCCACATAATACAGATCCACACCAATTCCACGAGTCGCCTCATTAAGATAACCCATTGCCGTCGGGCGGTTTACATAACCGAAGCGATAACTGAAAACGCCGAGTAAAGTGATTTCTATTCCTGCGTGAGTGAAAAATTGATCGGTGAAACCGACACGCCTGTCCCCGACGTCCGTTTGTGGAGAATAAGGTTCCCGGTTATAAGCCGACCATCCTTTAAACAAGGCTTTGAAGGGACCATAAGAATGGCCGTTTTTATCCTGCCTCACAAGAAGATGAGAAAGCCCGGCGTATAATCCCATGCTGATAAACGGATTAGAATAGATTTCTTTTTTACTGCTTAGCCTCAGGCCGACGCCGGCACGCATTGCCATCGGCAGGGGATCTCCATCGTCCGTCGAAGTGTAATGTAGTTTCGATCCGAAATTAGTCAGCGACCATCCCAGCGAAGGATGCAGGACCAGGTATTTATTTTCAATCAAGCGCTGGTAAAGCAACCCAAGATCCACGGCAACAGAATGTGGATTATGGAGCTTCTTAGCCCCTACCCTATGTGGGAGTGGGGCTAAGTGAGCTGTGAGATAGCGCAGCCCTATCCCGATCCTCAGGTGCGGGGCCGCCTCCCACGAGCCGCTTGCACTGACGGCAAGATGATAGGATCTTGATGTTTTCAAAAGACGGCCTCCTTCGTCGATTGCTGCCAGGCGACCCAGGTAGAAATAGCTCAGATAAAAAGCGGCCGCCCATTTATCTGAGCGGTAATCAAAATAGGGTTGATAGAGATTGCGGGCCAGTTGAGGGTCATTCCCGATGCCTTTTCCAAACATAGGGCCGGTATTGTCCGAAAGAAAATAACCGCTTCCCTGAATAACGTGGTATAGCCCGATAGAGGCGGGGTTGATCGGCGCGGCACCGGCATATCCGCTCATAGCAACGGTTGCACCGCCGAGAGCCAGGCTGCGCATACTTCTTGTTTCAATCAGCTCAGGAAATCCATAATTAGCCACCTGGGCGGAGGCGGTTTGATATACAAAACATGAAATCAGCGATATCCATATACCCAGCCATAAAGGATGTCTCATTATTTTTTCTTTGTCATTATAACGAGTCTTTTCTATACATATCCAGTACGACAATTTAACTTTGGATGACAAGACGATCAATAAAAAGGGTAATCCCATTTGATTATCAGGATCGTTTTTATAAAATTGGAAGTATCGGCAGGTTACCATAAAATAATCAGAAGATCACATAAGAATGATATGGTGGGTTTTATGGGCGATGATGCTGCTTTTCGTTCCGGTGACTGAGGCGCAGGTCAATTCATCCGGTGGGAAGGATTCCCTAAAACTGCCGTCTAAATATCCTGTTACTCATTATGAAAGTCCGGGAAGGGCTCTTTTGTTGTCCGCGGCCAATACCATTGTTCCCGCTATTGCCGGCGGTTTGATTCTCGGCGGTACCACAAATAACAGCTCACAAGCATTGCGAATAAGCGCGGGCGTAATCATGGCATACGGTTTATTGATAGGCCCGGCAATGGGGCTGCATTATGCAGGAAGCGACCGGACGGCTTTAAAAGGTATCCTGGCGAGAACGGCCGCTGCCGGAATCGGATTATTCGGCGTTGCAGAAGATTATCAGGATTTTGCCAGCAAAAGAGGGAATCCTGCATTTAGCTCATTGGTTCTGATTTTTGCCGGCGGTGCAATTTTGGTTGGATCGGATGTTCTGCAGATAGTTCAGGCTCCGCTGGAGGCACGGAAGTACAATCACTCTCTGCATCTGTCAATGGCACCGGTTTGGTATCCGAAAGAAAAAGCACCGGGGCTGGCAGTACGGCTGAGGTTTTGAGGATAAAGTTGCTGAAGGTTGAAGACTGAAAGTTACAGGTATTTTGCCACGCCGCCGCGGAGTTTCCGGATCCGGACTTTTTTTCAGGGAAATCGGGATTATAGGGGAAAGCTCGTTTTGTCATTCGTGTTTGTAACTGTTTGATAGATGTATAGAAATGGTTCTCATTGACAATTAAGAGTATAATTCATTATTTCGAAACAAAGGGTAACAGATGGATTGTTGAGAAGAGGTGAAAACATGTGCAAAACAAAATGGTGGATGTTGTGGCTGCTTATATTACTTTTTGCTTCCGGAGTTGAGGCACAAACCCATTCTAATGCTTTTTCAGATTCAACAGAGGTAAAGATTCGTTATCAGGATTTTCGATACCGCGACCCGGGGACGGCTTTTCTGCTATCATTTGGGAGTACCTTTGTTCCGGCAACAGTCGGAGCCATGTTGCTTAAGGGTAGTTCGAATAATTCGAACGTAAGGACAGCTGCCGGATTGATGATCGCCTATGGTCTGCTCGTGGGTCCGTCGATGGGGCTTTTTTATGCCGGGAACGATGCGAAAGCTGTTCTCGGTGTTCTGGGAAGGACAGCTGCCGCAGGAGTTGTTGTTGTTGGGCTTGCATGGGCAGTCTCTGCAACGTTGTTCGATTATGACTCCCATGAGCCGATAGGTCCCGGCGTTTTATTCTTTTCAGGAGCAGGGTTTTTGATTGGCTCCATTCTTATGCAGATCGTACAGGCACCGCTTGAAGCGCAGAAGCACAACAAAGCTTTGCACCTGTCGCTCGCTCCCACATGGTGCCCCAAGGCAAAAACACCGGGTCTGGCGGTACGATTGAGGTTCTGAAAGTTACAGGTTACAGGTTTCTTCAACTTTCAACCCGCAACTTTTCTCAGCTTTTTCCAACCTCAGGGAGGTTGCCCGGGTAATATTCCAGACGCCCTTCATAATTGATCACCCGCCGGTCGTAAGAGGTTTCCATGAGTGGAGAGGAGATGATGAAGTCGGCGCTGGACCGGTTGCACGCAATCGGGATGTTGTAAACAACAGCGATACGCAGAAGCGCCTTCACGTCCACGTCATGGGGATGCGGTGAGAGGGGGTCCCAGAAGAAAATCATGGCGTCGATCAGCCCGTCTGCAATATGTGAGCCTACCTGTTGATCACCTCCCAGCGGGCCACTGCGGAACTTGTGCACTTCGAGCCCCACTTTTTCTTCGAGAAGGGTTCCGGTGGTTCCGGTTCCAAACAGGATATGTTTGGCAAGGGAGACCCGGTTATATTGTGCCCATTCCACCATATCGCTTTTCCGGTTATCATGGGCAATCAAAGCAATGTGCTTTGTTGTGCCCATCTTGATCACTCTGTTTTGGTCCATAATTCAGCCGTTTTTCTGATTGATGAATCCGGATCGCAGCCATTCGACAGCCTGGCCGTTCCGACCGGAAGAAAAGCACACATTACAAAAAAGCCTGTATCATCTCAATGCTTTGTTGGTCAGGTAATAAGCAGTGGGTCGTTTTTCACGCTGTGAATCCATCCCCCCGCGATCAGATCTTCTCCTTCATAGCAGACCAGTGCCTGGCCCGGGGTTATGGCAGAACGCCCTTCGGGGAAGCGGACGCTCATTTCATCTCTGTCGGTTTGAGTCAGGAATCCGGTCGCACCGTCGTCATTATAGCGGATGGCTGCGGTCACGGCCATATCTTCTTCAGGAATCCGGTCGTATTTCACCATATTCAGCATCCTTGCAGTACAGGTGGTGTTGATGAGTTCAGCTTCTTCCCCGACGGTTATCACGTTGTTTTCAGGATCGATATTCGTCACATAGACAGGCTTGCCCAGAGCCAGGTTGAGCCCGCGGCGCTGACCGATCGTGTAAAACGGGTATCCTTTATGCCTTCCGACGATATTTCCCTGCTTATCGACGAAAAGGCCGCCGTCTACCTTCTCTTTGAGGCCCGGAACCCGGTCTTTCAGGAAACGCCGGTAATTATTGTCGGGAACAAAGCAGATTTCGTAGGAATCCTTCTTGTGGGCCACGTTTACAAGTCCGAAATCTTCCGCCATTTTGCGGATTTCCGGTTTTTGATAACTACCGAGAGGGAAGATCGTGTGGCTCAGGTTTTGTTGCGCCACCCCCCATAAGGCGTAGGATTGGTCTTTGTTATGGTCCCGGCCGCGCGAGATGATGTACCGGCCGTTTTCCTCACGGATATTGGCATAATGACCGGTGGCAATGTAATCGCACCCCAGGTTTTCGGCGCGGCGCATCAGGGCGGCCCATTTGATATGCGTGTTACAGAGCACACAGGGATTGGGCGTTCGTCCCGCCAGATATTCATCAACGAACCGGTCGATCACCCAGTCGCCGAATTCTTCGCGAATGTCGACGATAAAATGCTTGAAACCATGTTGGACCGCTATCTGCCGCGCGTCGTTCATCGATTCCAGCGAACAGCAGCCTGTCTCTTTCTTGCTGTTGCCGCCGCTGCCCGAATAATCCCATGTTTTCATGGTGATGCCGATCACCTCGTATCCCTGTTCCCTGAGCATGACGGCAGAAACCGAGGAATCGACCCCCCCGCTCATAGCTACCAAAACACGTCCTTGTCTGCTCATTAAAAAACTGATGGTTTTTCGTTTTATTCTTTCCAGCTAAAGCTTCAAAAATACGGGATTATTATGTTTTTCCCATGAAGCGAGAGGCATGTTAAAAAGGATGATTTATCTTTCTTACGTGCTCGTGCATCGTGCTCGAATATCGAAATTCCGAGTATGGAGGATCGAGCACGAGCACCCTCCGATAAATCGGAGTAAGCACGAGGGAATGAGAGCGAAGTCACCTTTGATGGTTACCCGGCATCTCTTCTACATGTACAAATACGGCTTCCAGTTATCTTCCACCCGCGAGAGAGTGTTGCGCAGGAAGAGGATGTGGTTGGGACGAAAGGGCTCTCTCGTGAGCTTCATACCCGCTTCTTTCGGTGTGCGGTTCCCTTTGTGATGATTACACCGGGTGCACGCGGTCACCAGATTCTCCCAGGTATCTTTTCCGCCCCGGCTTCTCGGGATCACGTGGTCGATTGTCAGTTCGCTCATACCTCCGCAATACTGGCAGCGGTTGTTGTCCCTCTTCATGATGTTCCTGCGGGAGAGTACAATATGGCGGTACGGCGTACGGGCATAAGTACGAAGCCGTATGACCGATGGAAACTCGAATTCGGCCCGGACCGTATGAATCTTTCGGCGTGAGTCGTCATGGAGCAACTCCGCTTTTCCCATAAGAAGGAGCAATATCGACTTCCTGATGTCGCAGATGCTCAGTGGCTGATAATCCTGATTAAGAAGTAAAACGTGTCCTGATAGCATAGAACCTTTTCCTGTGGTTTTGGCCGTAAATTAGGTCGGTATGCCGTTCCGGGATTTTTCCCGGCCGTATTCAAATAATGCCCGGCCGGATTGAATCCCCGCAATGTGTTCCGCCAACCGTTGATCAAATGTTAAAGGAATGTTTGAGTGATAGTTTAAATGAATAAGATTCTGTTTTACATTGCCCGATGCATGCAACAATATTCCCTCACCGGCATAAAAGCCGACATGAGTAACGCGATCGCCGGAGGTATTAAAATAGATAATATCTCCTGCCCGCGCGTCTTCAATTTCTTTCACAGGAGAAGCGACGGCCGAAAACTGGATCCCCGAATCGCGGGGGATGTCCGAGCCGTGCAGGGCATAAACGGTCTGGATAAATCCGGAGCAATCAATGCCGGCGTCGCTCCGGCCGCCCCATAAGTAAGGTGTTCCAAGAAAAGCACGGGCCGTTTCAAGAATAGATTCATGCCTCATCAGCTTCGGCTCTCCCATATAATCAAAAGAAGTATCAGGGAGATGGACGCCGTCATTTTCAAATACCACGTAAGCGCCGACCGGGAGCCACAGCGTTTCATCTTTATTCCGGATTCGTATCCCGGCGTAAGGAGACCTGTGCCGGCGGGGATGATTTTTCCATTGAGCGTACGAGGTTGCGTCAAATAGTTGTAGCTGATTGCGGTTCACCCATCCCTTATAGCCGTCGTAATCGGCAGTGACATGATACCATCTCCCTGCCTCCGCGTCAATAACAACGGTTTCTCCCAGCAGGAGTTGTGTGAGCATCTCCGAAGCGTCTTCCGTCTGTGCGCGAACCGGTACTATCCCTGAACGCGCATAGGCAAAGGCAGGCTCCGTTGGAGATTCACTTGCGGCCATGCTGTTATCGTTACTCCCGGAAGAAGACCTTCCTCATCCGGTAAGGTCCGTTTTATTATTTATTGCCGGAAAAAATAATTGGAAAATGTTAGGGTAACAAGGGTTATGCGATATATAATGATAAACCGATACAGAAATAGTTGTTGAAATAACCGGTTCTGCTGCCGATGAATGATGGATACAGTTAAATACGGCGGCCTTTTTCGGAACCGAAACCCGTAAAGAAAAGTGAATGAAACGGATCGCAGTCGTAAATCATTACAGAATGTGGAGTTTGAAAACAGGAAGAAATGCATCTTCATGGCGCGGACGAAAACATCGGTCCGTTCGTTTCATTACGCAGATGAAAGAGTGAGTAAGTCTCCATATTTTAGACAATCCAGCTTTTTTGAAAAAAATTATCTATTCGGTTGTTCCTATGCCATACAATAAGGGTTCTCTATCGACAACGACGGGCTATTACAAGGAGCCGGGACCAAAACTGGATACTGAAAATCCGTTTGAATCGATGATGGAGCGGTTTCGGTTTGCAGCAGAACTGTTAAATCTGGATGAGGGAATGTTCGAGTATCTCTCGAAACCGGTGAAACAGATTATCATTTCCGTACCTATCGTCATGGATAGCGGGGAAGTCAGGGTTTTTGAAGGATACCGGGTTATCCACGACGATGTGCTCGGCCCCTCGAAAGGCGGAATCCGGTTTGCCCCCGATATTTCGCTGGACGAAGTCAAAGCACTGGCCGCCTGGATGACCTGGAAATGTGCGGTGGTCAACGTACCGTTCGGCGGAGCAAAAGGCGGAATCCGGTGTAACCCCCGGGTACTTTCGCTGAATGAGCTGGAGCGGCTTACCCGCCGTTATACCGCCAATATGCTTGAAATATTCGGTTCTGAAAAAGACATCCCGGCCCCGGATATGAACACCGACGAACAGGTGATGGCCTGGATCATGGATACTTATATCATGCATTCACGCAAGAATGAGACGGCCGTGGTTACCGGGAAACCTATCCTGCTCGGAGGATCAAAAGGACGTAAAGAAGCAACCGGGCGGGGAGTGACGACCGTCACCCTGGCCGCGCTCGACAAATTGGGGATCATGTCCAATCAGGCGAAGGTGGCCGTCCAGGGATTTGGGAACGTCGGTTCGGTGACGGCAAAACTGATCCACGAGCAGGGCGCCAGGGTCATTGCGATCAGTGATGTGAATGGCGGTTTTTATAATTCCGCGGGCATTGATATCCCGGCGGCTATCCGCTACACCGAAGCAAACGGGAAATCATTGGAAGGTTTTAATGGCGGCGATCGTATTACCAATGAGGAACTGCTTGAGCTGGAGTGTGACGTGCTGATTCCGGCAGCCAGGGAGGATCAGATCAGTAAACGAAATGCGGATAAAATCAGGGCGAAAATCATCGCGGAAGCGGCAAACGGCCCCATTATGGCCAATGCCGATCTGATCCTGGAGGAACGCGGCATTAAAGTGATTCCCGATATACTGACCAATGCCGGAGGGGTTACGGTCTCCTATTTTGAATGGGTGCAGGATCGCCAGGGGTATTTCTGGACCGAAGAGCGGGTGAACCGGCGCCTGAACCGGATGATGCGTGAAGCTTTCGACAATATTTATCGTATGGGAGATAAGTATAATATCACGCTGCGCCAGGCGGCATATGTATTTGCCATCGATAAGGTGGCACGCGTCCTGCGGATGCGCGGCATCTATGCCTGAAAAGCGTAATAACAACAGCTTATTATCAATATTAATAGCAGGTAGTCCATTTGCACAAATAAATCTGCTTTCGTGAATTAGTACGGTTTCATGTCTTCACAAAAAAGATTAATCCTTATTTCCAAAGTAGAAGAAACAGAGCGGCTGAAATCATTCGCAAACGAGCTCCAAAAAGAATCGGGAATGTCCGGGGAACGCAAGAAGGATGTGCTGCTGGTACTTCACGAAGCAGCCATGAATGCAATTGTCCACGGCAATCGGCTCGATCCTGAAAAGCACGTAACCATCACCGTACAGATCGACCCGGAAAGGCTGTTAATCAGCGTTCGGGACGAGGGAGAAGGATTCGATCCTGCTCAACTAGCCGATCCCCTGGAGCCGGAGAACATAATGAAACAAAGCGGCAGAGGGATCTTTCTGATCCGCCATTACGCCTACAAAGTTCACTATTCGAAGGAGGGAAATGAAGTGGACATCATCATGCATATTTAAGCCGAGATCCGCACTTTTCCCCTTAAATTCAGATGTCGGTAAAAATATCCCTGCTTTTCGGGCGTATTTAAACGATATTCTACGATATCATCTTCACCAGAGCCCCATCATTGTACCAAATCGGCAGACCTATGAGAAGAAATTTTTTCGGACTGATTGTCCCGGTATTGCTCTTTGCCCTTGCTCAGCCTTCACAGGCCCAGTTCGAAGGCACCTTTTCCGTGGAAACATATGGTTATTCGGACGGGCAGGCCGTTCCGCAAAAAACCGTGCATGTGGCCATGACGCCCGAACGTATCATGATCACGGGGCTGGAAGGCACTGAGATGCCCTCCCGGCTCGGCGGAATGAAAAGTAATGCCGTTCTGGTCCGCCTGGACAAGAAGGATTTTATCATCCTTGGAGATAATAAACAGGCCTTGCAGGTGCAGAAATCCGAACTGGAAAACATGGTGAATATGGCGGCTACCTTGTCGGGCGCCATGAACGACGGTGCCCGAAGTACTACGGATAAACCGAAGACGATTATGACGAATAAGAAGCGCAAGATCGAGGGTTATGACTGCCGGATGATCAAGATCCTCAAAAAGGATAAGGACGGCGATCAACTGGAAACCGATATCTGGGTTACGAAGCAAATCCCGGTTCAGTGGGGGATGCTGGCCGAACCCTGGGAAATCACGGATCCGGAACTATCGGGCCTGTTTCCTCCCGAGTGGCTGAAAAACGGGACGATGCCGCTCAGCATGCAGCTTTATCAAAACGGAGTCGAAAGGTATTCGATGAAGCTGACTCACCTGTCGAAGAAGAAGATATCCTCAGATCAAATCAGTATTCCCACAGGATACCGGATTGTTTCTTTCCGCCAGATGCTGATGAATCGTATGTTCGGAAACCAGTAAACGGCATGAGGTTGTGAAGGTCAGAGGGGAAGGATTTACATCCGGCAATCCGGGAAAAGGGAACGGGAGATATTTCTTCATTTCAGCTGTCATTATGGTTATGAGTCAGGCATGCGGGACCCTGCACTCGAGCAGTAAAAGCTGGCTACCGGTCCGGGAGGAGGTCCGCAATACCCGGGTCGATTCTTCCATCCCGCCCGATTCCGCCATAGCGGCAGAAGTGGCTGCGTACAGGCAGATTATGGATAAAGATTTGGGCAAAGTGATTGGTCATGCCGAAAGACCGTTCAAACCCGACAAGCCGGAAAGCGGTCTTTATAACCTGATAGCCGATGCCCTTCGCGCACAGGCGTCGTTAGCCCTGAAAGAACATGTAAACATTGCGGTTATGAGTACCAATGACGTGCAGTGTTATATTCCCAAAGGACCGATAACACTGGAACTCACCGACCGAATATTGCCCGACTCCCGAAAGGTGGTGCTGCTGGAGCTAACCGGCAGACAGGTTGTCAGGCTGGCGAACAGGATTGCGATGGAGGGAGGTACACCCGTCAGCGGGATGCGGATGCGTATTGCCCGCGACAGCGCGCGTGATCTTTTGGTTAATCAGCATATTGTGGAGCCGGACTCCCTCTATACTGTGGCGGCCGGCCGGTTTTTAGCAGAAGGAGGGGGACATTATGAAGTTTTGCAGGAATCCCGCATCCGCAGGATCCTGCCGATTACGACGCGCCAGGCGCTGCAAAATTATATCCGTGCCCGCGGCCGGATAGCGCCGATATTGGATGGAAGAATCCGGGAGTGACTATGAACAGGAAAACATTTCTCAGGACGCTGGCCGGCGGAATGGCCGGAGTAGCGGCATCAGGGGTTTTCAGGGATGCTGCGGGTGCAAAAAAACTCCGCAAGATAACGATTCTTCATACCAACGATACCCATGGCCAGATTGAGCCTCTCCCGTCGTTTGCCGGAAGATATGCCGGGCTTGGAGGTGTGGCACGCCGCAAGACACTGATCGATGAAATCCGTTCCCACAATCCGGCAACACTCCTGCTGGACGCAGGAGATGCATTTCAGGGAACGCCCTTTTTTGAGGAATTCGGCGGAGGGATGTGTTACCATTTTATGTCGGAACTGGGATACGATGCCGCTACCATAGGAGATGACGATTTTGATGATGGTATCGACGGATGGATGAAAGATGCCCGTAAAGCCCGTTTCCCGTTTGTTTCCTCAAATTATCGAATCACCAATGAGGCAATGGCACAAAAAGTGCAACGCTACCTTGTGCGCGAGGTTGGCGGAGTCAGGATCGGCGTCTTTGGTTTGGGGATTTCTCTTGACGGATTGGCAGCGCCCGCTGACTATGAAGGAGTGATTTATGAAAATCCCGTTCCGGTATCCCGCGCTATGGTGAAGATCCTCCGCGAGAAGAAAAAGTGTGATTTTATCATTTGTCTGAGCCACCTCGGGTTTAGCTATCCGGATGACCGGATAAGCGACGTGCGTCTGGCCCATAAAGTACCGGGCATAGATCTGATCATCGGCGGACATACCCGCACTTTTCTGGATAAGCCGGTACTCGTCCGGACTTCCTCTCGCTGGCGTACATTGATCACCCAGGTGGGTTTTGGCGGGATCGTTCTGGGGCATATCGACTTTTATTTTGACCAAAGCAGCAGTCAGCCTCGTTATCTGGCACGGAATGCCGTTGTAGGTCCGCCCGGGAAGCAGGGTTGATATTTAAGCGATCCTTCCCGCCGCTCCCTGCGATAAGAAAAAATTAGCCGTAACGCTCCTTTAGAGGAGGAATGAGCCACCATGTACACAGATGTTTTACAACGTTCGTAAAGGCAACTACATAGTGACTATTGTGAACTTCATGGTGTTCATCGTGATGAAGAATAGCGGCGTCTTCTTTATTCCGCATTCTTGTAATCAAAGTTGTATATTCGGGGCCGGAAAATTAATCATCTCAAAAACAGGGAAGCAGCCATGGCAGTACAACGAACACTTGCAATCTTAAAACCCGATTGTGTGCGCAAAGGATTGATCGGAGAAGTAATCGGGAAGATACAGGAGGCCGGCTTCCGGATTGTCGCCCTCAAGATGACCCGTCTGACCATGGATACAGCCGGTGGATTTTACGCCGTACATCGGGAGCGTCCTTTTTTCAAAGACTTGTGTACGTTCATGACCAGCGGTGCCTGCGTACCCATGATACTGGAGAAAGAAAATGCCGTGTCCGATTTCCGGAAGTTGATAGGGGCAACCAACCCCGGGGAAGCCGCCGAAGGCACCATCCGCAAGCTATACGCCGACAGTATCGGGGAGAATATTATTCACGGCTCTGATTCGGAAGAAAACGGTAAAATAGAAACTTCCTATTTCTTTGCGGAATCGGAAGTTGTGGCGAATAAACAATGACGAATTACGAATGACGAATTGATAATTTTAATTCGCCATCGTCAATTGCTTCTGCGGGCCATTTCGTAACAAATCAGAGCCGCACTGACCGAGGCGTTCAGTGATTCTACTTCATTCCTCATGGGAATACGTACCGTAAAGTCGCAGTGCCCGAGTGTTTTTTGGCGGATTCCCTTTCCTTCTCCGCCTATTACGAATGCCATCGGGCGGTCGTAATCCTCCTGCCAGTACAGACTTTCTGCCTGCTGATCCAGACCGCAAATCCAGAACCCGGCATCCTTCAGTTGCGCGATTGTCTGGTTCAGATTGGTGACCCTCAGGATGGGTATACGTCCTGCCGTCCCCGCTGAGGCCTTGAATACGGCGGGAGTGACCGGAGCCTGCCGGTGCTTGGGAATGACGACAGCTGCCGCCCCGGCTGCCGCTGCCGTACGAAGAATAGCACCGAAATTATTGGGATCTTCAATCTCATCAAGCAGCAGGATGAAGGGATATGCAGACGCCTGTGATCCGGCCTCTTCCAGCCAGTCATCGAAATCCTGGTACTGAACGGGACTGATAAGCGCCACAATACCCTGATCATTTACCTTGCCTACCATTTCCCTGAGCCTGCGGCCCGGCACGGTTGTTACAGGAATTTTGTTATCAGAACACAGCTGTTGCAACTCGTGCAGCACAGCCGGGTTAAGATGTTCCCGGACAAAAAGTTTGCTGATCCTCGCAGGCGTACGGGTCAGAAGTTCGCGAACAGGCTGCCGCCCATAGACGTGAAACTCAGAAGCATTCATATTTAGATATTTATAAGAAAAAAATAAATTCTCCGCATCTTGAAAAAGATCAAATAAGTAATTAATTACCCTTATGACTCATGATTCCAAAAATAAGAAAATTACGCCGCGATCTTTAGAAGTCAGGAAATCATTAAACCTTGTCCAGCACACAGGCAGATGGAAGCGTGTCATTGATCCTCTCCGACGGAACAGTCCTTTAATCACGATATCGGCATTTGTTTTGGTGGCAGCGGGGCTCTTTCAAACCATTTGCGCCATAGCCGGAGGGTTCCAGTCCCTGTGGACCGCCTCCATCGCCACTATCGCCGGAGGTGTGTGTACCCTGATCGGTTTTTTCATGTTTTATGAGATTTTCCATCAGCGTGATGTGCGGCATGACCTTTTTCGCGAATCCATTCGCCGGGTTATTGACCATCAGAACTGAACCGGAAAGAAGCGGGTCCGGAAGTGGGATATCGTTTCCCGGGATACTCAACGGCCTGAGATATCTGAGAAAAAGGCATTATCAGCCGGATAAAAGGAAAGAGTGCGCAAGGATCACGGGATTTTTTCAGGCATGTCGGCGTAGCTGAGGATTGATTTTTTTTGGATGATACCTTTTGTCGGCGCGATTTTCTTACGGTGCGGCAAAAAGGAGTTTGAATGGCCAGCTCAATAATCCTATCTTTACTATCCATTCACTCATAAGCAATCATACATGGCCACCAAGTATATATTCGTGACAGGCGGGGTTACGTCCTCTCTTGGGAAAGGAATTATCAGCGCATCTCTGGGCAAACTGCTCGTTTCACGAGGCCTGCGGGTTACCATTCAAAAGCTGGATCCATATATAAACGTAGATGCGGGAACAATGAATCCCTATGAGCATGGCGAAGTTTTCGTGACGGACGACGGCGCGGAAACCGACCTTGATCTCGGGCATTACGAACGTTTCCTGGACATCTCCACCTCGCAGGAGAACAACGTAACCACAGGCCGTATTTATTTTGATGTGGTTACCAAAGAACGACAGGGAGCCTATCTTGGAAAGACGGTGCAGGTCATCCCGCATATTACCGATGAAATCAAATCACATGCTCTGGCGCTGGGGAAAACGGGCAAATATGATGTGGTGATCATAGAAATCGGCGGTACCGTAGGGGATATCGAAGGGTTGCCTTATATAGAAGCTATGCGGCAGATTCGCTATGAAGTAGGCCGGAAGAATACCCTTTCCATTCACCTGACGCTGGTTCCCTATCTGAAGGCGGCAAGAGAACTGAAGACCAAACCGACTCAGCATTCGGTCAAGACCCTCTACGAGATAGGTCTTCAGCCCGATATCCTGGTCTGTCGCACCGAAATTCCGTTGGATCAGGCTATCCGGCGCAAAATTGCCCAGTTTACAAATGTGGAAAATGAGGATGTGATCGCTTCTAAAGATGCCGCTTCCATTTATATGGTTCCCTTTCTGATGAAAGAAGAAGGACTGGATCGCCGGGTTATTGAAAAACTGGAGTTGAAAGCCGGTGAGGCGGATCTTTCCACATGGCGAAGCTTTGTGGATGCCGTTTTACACCCGGAGAAACATATCCGGATTGCGCTGGTTGGTAAATATGTGGAGCACCATGATGCCTATAAGTCGATTACCGAAGCGTTTATTCATGCGGGAGCAATGAACGGCTGCCGGATTGAAGTCGTATGGACCCAATCCGACGACGTAACGGATGATAATGTGGCTGAGAAGCTGAAAAATGTATCGGGAATATTGGTTGCCCCGGGATTCGGAAGCCGTGGAGCCGGCGGCAAACTGGCGGCTATCCGTTATGCCAGGGAACAGAAAATCCCGTTCCTGGGCATCTGCCTGGGGATGCAGTGCGCAGTCGTCGAGTTTGCGCGAAATGTCTGTGGATGGCCGACAGCCGACAGCACCGAGTTCAATCCGGACACACAATATCCGGTGATAGATTTGATGCCCGATCAAAAGGATATCCATGATAAAGGAGGTACCATGCGGCTGGGACTTTATAATTGCAGGCTTGTGGGAGCCTCTCACGCCGGAGCCGCTTATCAGGAAGAAATGATCCGGGAACGTCACCGCCACCGGTATGAAGTTAATAATCAGCTGCGGTATAAGCTGGTGGAAAACGGAATGAAGTTGGCTGGTCTCAATCCGGAGCGAGATCTCGTTGAAATTGTGGAGCTGGAAGATCATCCCTGGTTTGTCGGAGTTCAGTTTCACCCGGAATTGCGCAGTACGGTCAACCGGCCCCATCCTTTGTTCGTGAGCTTTGCAGGTGCCGCCAAAAAATACGCCGAAGAAAATAAGCTCAGCCGGCCCGTTAAAGAACCGGCCGAAGTAGCTTAGATGTCCTGAAAGTCTGAAGGGAGATCAAAAGATCTGAATCTGTCGTTTGTTAATAGTCTTGAACAACTATGACCGTCGAGCCGTTTACGGGGCGTCTGAGGTTACGTGTGAACGGACTGGTGGTGCGCAATCGATCTTTGTTGCTGGTCAAGATCAACTCGCCCACAGCGCCGCAGCCTTTCTGGATGCCTCCGGGGGGCGGGGTAGAATTCGGCGAGCATCTGGAGGAAGCTCTGAAACGGGAAATGAAAGAAGAAACAGGCATGGAAGTTCAGGTGCGGCGGCTCCGGTATGTTTCCGAATACATGAAACTGCCCTGGCATGCTGTGGAGTTTTATTTCGACTGCGAACCTGCCAGCTCTAAATTTGCATTAGGAAATGATCCTGAATTAAAGAAGAACGAACAGCTGCTTGAGGATTTACAGTTTATCCCCTTCGACAAACTGAATGAATACACCATTGCTCCTTCTTATCTGAAAGAACGGTTCGTGAGAGATTATCTGGAAGATCGCCGGGAAACGGTATATATCCGTTCGAAATATCCCGCCCCGGAACGGAATTGAAAGGCGGACAGTCATTTTCTCGCTGCTGTTTTTGGCATAAAAGGGACGGCTGTCAATGTCTGAATTCAGTTACAGGTTCTTCGCTATCTTGCAGCAGCTTGGTCATATACACGATCTGCCCCGTATGATAGCCATAATGTACGACGACGTGAATCAGGTGAGCCTGTATTGATTTGAAATAAAAAGGTTCAGCCGCATCCGGAGAGTTTCTCATCCGTTTCCAGTCTTCCTCATCATACCGGATTTCGATTTCCCTTTTTAAATCCTGGTCCTTTATTTGTGATAAAACCGCTGTGGATTCCCGTCGCACCGACCGCAGCCGGCTTAACAATTCGGCGCCGCTCAGGAGCGTCGCCGCATTAAACTCCTCCGATCGTTTTCTTATAAAAGGCCGCCCGCCGATTCCGCTGACTACGTGCTGATATTCATTTCCGGCCAGGTGAAGACACAAATTCCCTATGCTGTTCGTGTTATTCCTCACTTTTTTCCAGATGTCCTCCTCCGAAAGCCGGGACAGGCAGGTCCCGATCCTGCTTAATTGAGTGTCCATCTCCTTCAATATTTCTGTGACAAGATCCTGCATCATTATCTCCCGGCTTGTTTAATTCTCTATAAGTTGTGCATGTTGGACTCAGATCAAACGTTTGGCAACGGGTAATCCTTCAAAACGACTTCCAGTCCTATCTGAAAATCGTTGTAATAGCTGTTCCAGCGGGCGTCGATGATCTTAAATCCTTCGTTAAGCGCCAGAATTATCATTCCGCCATGCTTATTGGGAAAAGTATCGAAGCGCAGACGTTTATACCCCCGCTTTTTTACTTCACTCATCATGCGGTATAACATTTTCCGGGCGATGCCCCTCCGGCGGAATCCTTCAAGGACTCCCGATTTTGCGGAATAGAACGCTCCCTTGCGCCCGTAACCCAATTTGAAACCTACGATCACTTCATGAAAACTAGCCGTGATCAGGATGATGTCGGGATGATGATAGTGATTGATGATCCGTTCTTCCTTAAAAAGCTCGCGATTAATCGCGCGGATGCGGTCGATGTCGTCTCTGCCGAGCAGATCAAACCGGATGTCCGCTAATTCAAAGGCAGGTAAAGGAATGGCCATGTATGTTTCGTTGTATGTTAAGAATCAGCGAAATTTTGGTTACTTTGGCGGGCGATCCTGCGATGCCGGCAGGAGGTTTACGCTCTTGTTGTTGCAACCCGGCAGTTGCCGTCAGAAAGATCATTACAAAAGTATT
This sequence comes from uncultured Chitinophagales bacterium, assembly GCA_964572735.1. Classification (GTDB taxonomy): domain Bacteria; phylum Bacteroidota; class Rhodothermia; order Balneolales; family DATFMH01; genus DATFNI01. Next base: position 31,080 of record CAZNHE010000015.1, read on the forward strand.
AATATACAAACAGGTACATATCCGGGACAGAGACTTTTTCCGTTTTGAAACCTCCGATGAACATATCAATAAACCGGTGAATTTCTGAAGCCGAACGTAGGATAAAAGAATATGATATTTATGGAAATAACGACATCATTTGTCAGAATAAACCGGACATGAAAATTCGGATCGAACAGTTAAATCCTGTTGTGGGAGATATCGACGGAAACCGCGACAAGATTCTTAATGCTTTGAAGAAGGCAGAAGAGGCGGATGTCGAGTTGCTTATTCTGCCTGAACTGGTTCTTCCCGGATACCCTCCCATGGATTTGCTGGAACGTCATTATTTCAGGGAATATGTTTATGAGACGAATGCTGAAATTGCACGGGCAACGGGCGCGACAGGATTGATTTTCGGTTCGATCACGCCGCATGAGAAATACCCGGGCCGAAAGATGCATAATTCCGCATTGCTGGCCGGCGAGGGAGAAATCCGGGCTGTTGTTCATAAGACATTGCTACCCTCTTACGACGTATTTGATGAATATCGCTATTTCGAACCGAACCGCCGGTTTGATCCGGTCGTATTTCATGGAGTGAGCCTGGGGATTACCATTTGTGAGGATATATGGAATTCTCAGGATGAGTTCCAGTATCATACGTATGACGTTGATCCGGCGCGAAACCTGAAAGAACGGGGAGCGCAGATTCTGATTAATATTTCGGCGTCTCCATTCACACAAAACAAGCCGGAGCTGCGGCTGAAGATGCTCGGGAATCATGCAGACCGTCTGCAGATCCCGGTTTTGTATGCCAACCAGGTAGGAGCCAATACCGAACTCATCTTCGACGGTGCTTCGGTGGCGTTTTCCCCTGGCGGCAGACCGGCAGAACAGGCAGCCTCGTTCCGCAGGGATTATATCGATGTGCGTTTCAATGAAGCAGATGGGAGCATCACTCCACAAACTCATAAGAATGAGCTGCTCCCGGGGCCGGAGGAACGCCTGTTTCGGGCATTGACAATGGGACTTCACGATTATGTGACGAAAAGCGGTTTGAGTCCGAAAGTGGTGCTGGGCTTAAGCGGGGGCATCGACTCGGCGCTTACCGCAGTCATTGCAGCCGAGGCAGTTGGCCGGGAACAGGTGGTGGGCGTGACAATGCCTTCCCATTTTTCTTCGGGAGGCAGTGTCGACGATTCCAGGAAGCTTGCAGAAAATCTGGGGATACAATTTCTGCAATTTCCCATCAGAAAGATTTATGACGCCTGCCTTGATACACTGGCTCCCGTTTTTAAAGATACGGAGTTTAATGTGGCGGAGGAAAATCTCCAAAGCCGTACACGAGGCGTCCTGCTAATGGCGTTATCAAATAAATTCGGCTATTTGTTGTTGAACACGGGCAATAAATCCGAATTATCCGTAGGTTACTGCACTCTTTATGGAGACATGGCAGGCGGGTTGTCGATACTCTCGGATTTGTACAAGACCGAGGTGTACCGGCTCAGCCGCTGGCTGAATCACGACTACTACAGACGCGAAGTGATTCCCGAGGCTATTCTGGAGAAACCGCCGAGCGCCGAACTCAGGCCGGGCCAACAGGATAGCGACAGCCTGCCGGGCTACGACATCCTTGACGGCATCCTGCGGGCTTATGTCGAGGAACAAAAATCTCCGGCGGAGATCGTCCGGGCAGGCTATGACGTACAGGTGGTACAGTGGGTTGTCGGGGCGGTGGACAAGAATGAATATAAGAGGAGGCAGGCTCCGCCGGGACTTCGGGTTAGTCCGAAGGCTTATGGCGGGGGGCGCCGGCTGCCCATTGTTCAACGGTGGATGCCGCCTGATATGCCTGCTTCCGATACGCGGGAATAAACGGGAATGCATATAAAGATTGCTATTTTTATGGCGGGTCTATACCTTAACATAAATTTGGACGGGTCGATACATTTGTGGGAGACTTATCACTGCGGCGGGTAATTTCCGTTTCTCTTCCAGCCCTGAATCTTGGGGGATATCATATGCATAAGCTTTTGAAACGAATAAATCACGCATAAATCATGCACAAAAGAGTACTTCTACTATTATCTGTATTTGCCTTCTTTCACGTATACGCCTTTGCCCAGGAAGGGGATAAAGAATTACCCATTCATTACCAGTCTTTACCTGACATTCGTCTGCCTTATGCCAACCCGTTCGAGTCGGATAACATCGACCAGGCCGTGGTTCGTCCGCAGCAAAAGGTGCTCGACGATTATCAGAAGAAAATCATCGAGCGTATCGCCGATATTTACCGCATAGACGTGCTGGCGTTACAATCGCAGGTAGCCTCGGATGCGTTAAACACGGAAAAGTATATTAATGAGGCACTTGCATCGGTTCAGAAGCTGCTCAATGATTACCCCGAAGTGCAGTCGAACAGGCGCTTTACGGAGGTCTATCGTACGGTAATGACCGAGTATCAGGAGTTTTACGGGGTGAAGCAGCCGCCGGATCAGCAGGTGGGGGATATTTTTGCCATCCGGGATGAGATGTTTTCTGAAGACGACGAGTGGTTCAACGACAACTATTTTGTTCTTCCGGAAAACCTGACCACAAAAAAGACCTCCGTCCCCCTTGTGGAAAATCATCAGGTAAAAAATCATATCGCCTATCTTTGGATTAAACATCCGGAAGTCATGGAGGCGTGGCTGAAGCGATCGGAGATTTACTTTCCTATGATGAAGAAGATTTTTAAGGAAGAAGGTGTTCCGACCGAACTGGTCCACCTGGCGATGATCGAGAGCGGGCTGAACCCGAATGCACAGAGCTGGGCACATGCCGTCGGGATGTGGCAGTTTATCCGTGCCACCGGTTCCGTATATGGGCTTGAGGTGAACTGGTGGGTCGACGAACGACGCGATCCTGTGAAATCGACACGTGCGGCAGCACGCTTCCTCAAGGATCTGTACAGTATCTGGGGAAACTGGTATCTCGCTCTGGCCAATTACAATGCCAGTCCGGTGCGGATTCGCAGAGCTATAAGACGCGCGGGCGGCGTGGAGAATTTCTGGAAGATATCCCCTTACCTGCCTCGTGAGACCCGCGGATATATCCCTTCTTTCATCGCCACTACCCTCATCGCCATGCATCCCACGGAGTTCGGGTTTAAAAAAGACTATGGCCTGAAACCTTATTCTTACGATATTGTTAAGGTCAAGGGTTCCGTGGATCTGAGTATTCTGGCGAAATGTGCAGGCACCACGGTTGATTCTTTGAAGGCGCTGAACCCCGCACTCCTGCGGTGGGCTACGCCGCCGGGACCCAACCCGTATCCTTTGAGGATTCCGGAGGGAAGTAAACAGGAGTTTTTACTGGCCTACGCAAAAATACCTGATTCCGACAAAAGAAAAGTAATGATTCATACGGTTCATCGCGGCGAAACACTGGGACATATTGCACACCATTACGGTACCACGGTTCATGCGTTATATGCCGCGAACAAAGGTCTTTCCCATATTATTTATCCCGGTCAGAAGATTGTGATTCCTTTGCCTCCGGGCAGTAAAAATCCGATCCTGGCCAACAAACCGTCGTCTTCCTCAAAAACAGAGTACGGGAGGCATCATTCCCGTTCGAGGCGAAGCGGACAGCCTGCAAACACAAAATTGCTTTGGTATACGGTGAAATCGGGTGATACCATCGGGAATATTGCCGAGTGGTATGATACAGATGCCTGGAAAATCCGCTCATGGAATCACACCGGTAACCTGATCCGCGTTGGAGAACGGCTGCGTGTTTATGTGCCGGAAGATGATGCGGATGAATACAAAAGAGTTAATAAACTGAGCTTTGCCCAGAAACAGGCTCATGAACACCGCCAGCATAGTGATCGTAATGATGAAAAACTGGCTTCCACCGACGGTTATACCAGTTATACGGTGAAGAGGAATGACAGCCTCTACGATATCGCCAATGCGTTTAATACGTCCATCAGTGCTTTGAAACGGATCAACCATCTCCGCTCGTCCCGGATCTACCCGGGCCAGACTCTGTTGATAGGCAGTGATGATGGGAAACTGGCTTCCACTGACGGTTATACCAGTTATACGGTGAAGAGGAATGACAGCCTCTACGATATCGCCAATGCGTTTAATACGTCCATCAGTGCTTTGAAACGGATTAATCATCTCCGTTCATCCCGGATCTACCCGGGTCAAACCCTGTTGATAGGCAAGAACTAGGTGGCACGCCTCCCGCTCATGAATGCTTTCAAAAGGCGCATTTTTCTTGCAGGTTTATGCCTGATGGTCGTCTTGGGGGGTGGTTTCATCGTCGCGCGGCCCGATCTGTATTTCTCCATCAAAAAAAACTTCACCATTTTCAGTGATGTTTTCAGAACAATCTCAACCGATTATGTTGATGATGTAGACCCGGGGCAATTGATCCATACGGCTATTGATGCCATGCTGGGCACGCTTGATCCGTATACGGTACTCATTGATAAGCGTGAAAATCAGGAGCTGGATATCATTGCCACGGGCAAATATGCAGGAGTCGGGCTAATAGTCGGAGCGCGAGGAGGTAAGATCGTTGTTATTGCACCTGTCGAAGGATATTCCGCTGCTCAAAAAGGGGTGAAAGCGGGAGATATTATCCTTTCGGTGAACGGCCTGAAGACCACCAACCTGTCGATTGATGAAGTGCAGAATCAGCTTCCGGGAGAGCCGGGTACCCATCTGACGCTGGTTGTCAGGCGGTATGGCATTGAACAGCCGATCACGTTCAATCTGGAACGGCAGGAAATCCTCGTCCACAATGTCACCTACAGCGGGTTTGTTGATGCGGATAGTACGATGGGATACATCCTGATCCGCAGTTTCGGCCAGAATACGACGGAGGAGGTCCGGAAAGCCCTCCTCCGGCTGAAGGCAGACGGCCATCTCAAGGGAGTGATCCTCGACCTGCGGAATAATCCCGGAGGACTGCTTCCCGAGGCAGTCGGCACAGTTAATCTGTTTGTACCTCCGGGCAAGGAAGTGGTCAGTACAAAAGGCCGTAATCCCGAAAATGATGCCGCCTATTATACTACCAAACCTGCCGTATTTCCCAAAGGCGGCGTGGTTGTGCTGCAGAATAACGGAAGCGCAAGTGCCTCTGAAATCGTGGCGGGCGCACTACAGGACCTGGATCGTGCCGTGATTATCGGGCAGCGCAGCTTTGGAAAAGGACTTGTGCAGGTCGTGAAGCCGCTAGCCTATAACACGGCGTTAAAATTGACCATCGCCAAATACTATACCCCAAGCGGACGTTGTATTCAGGCTATCGATTATACACATGACGGAGAATTCGGCGCCCAGATGATTCCCCGGTCGATGCATAAGGCTTTTAAGACAAAGAACGGTCGAAAAGTGTTCGACGGGATGGGCATTAAACCGGATATTCATATGGAAGCCAGGCAACCGGGGCTGCTTCAGATAGCACTTTTGCAGCAGAGCCAGTATTTCTTCTTTGCAAACCGCTATACAGCAAGCCACCACAAATTTGTTGCTCCGGAAGTTTCCGATTCGCTATTTTCTTCCTTTGAGAATTATCTGAAGCAGGAACATTTCCATTATCAGATACCGGCGCAGCGCGATTTGTCGCGTCTGAGAGCCTCTCTGATGGCAACCGATTCGGCTGAGGCGGCCGGTGCCATCAATACATTGCACGCCCTGCTGGCCAGGCAGAAGAAACAGGCTTTTTCCGCGGAAGCTTCCGGAATCAGGAAGCAGTTATATCTGGAGCTTGTTTCCAGATATCGGGGACGAAAGGGCAGGATTCGTGCAGAACTGGCATACGATCCGGACGTAAAACGGGCTGTACAGGTGCTCACCAACCATGAACAATACAACCGGATCCTGGCCATTAAGAATTGAAAAAGTGAAGAAAGCAGATTTACATATCCATACTACAGCATCAGACGGGAGACTGACCCCGGTCGAGGTTGTTGAGGAAGCCGCAACACGGAATCTTGGGACTATTTCCATCACCGATCATGATACGATTAAAGGGATGGAAGAAGCCTGTGCAGCGGCAGAGAAGGCCGGTATTGAGCTTATCCCTGGAGTCGAAATAACGGCGGATTTCAATGGAAGGGAATGCCATTTGCTTATGTATGGCTTTTCTCCCGAAGACAAAATCGTCAGAAAGTTTTTGAGAGAGCAACAGAAAATCCGGGTTTATCGCGCCCGCAGGATCGTGGGAAACCTCAACAGGCTTGGTTTCGACATCTCCTTCGATGAAGTGCTGGCGCGGGCAGGCATGGCGGCCAGTATCGCCCGGCCGCATATCGCCAGCGTTATGGTGGAAAAAGGATACGCGGGCAATACAAGAGAAGTATTTATGAGGTATCTTGGCAACGATCGCCCGGCTTATTTCAAATGCGAATATCAGCCGGTAGCCGAAATTGCCGGACTCGCGCAGCAGGCGGGAGGTGTTTTGATATTGGCCCATCCCGGGTTCTGTTATTCGGATGGTGATCTGGAAACCATGCTGAACGCAGGAATCGACGGAGTTGAGTATGTACATCCGAGCCACCCTTACCAGTTGCAGAAGAAATATTACGAATGGGCGGTGAAACACGATCTTCTGGTCAGCGGGGGCAGTGATTACCACGGATATCGTTATGATGACGACTGCAATATGGGTACGGTTGCCGTTTCCATGCAGGAAGCGGCAGAAATTCGTGAAGCGGCTCTCCGGCGTCAGCAGACACTTGCTGTGGTTGACGATAACCTATAAATTGATCCATGAATATATTCGAAGGTTCGCAAAAAGCGGATGATCTGAAAATCGGCCTGGTGGTATCGCGCTGGAACGGATTCGTTACGGATGCTCTTCGCGAGGGGGCATTGAGAGCGCTGCGAAGATACGGGGTGAAAGATGCCGACATCACCGTTGCTTTTTGTCCCGGAGCCTATGAAATTCCCCTGACGGCAAAAACGCTGCTGGAAACCGTGGAAATTGACGGAATTGCCTGTCTGGGCGCCGTAATCCGGGGAGCTACGTCTCATTTCGATTATGTATGCCAGACGGTTAATAATGGGATCGCACAGTTGAACCTTACTTCAGGAAAACCAGTCACTTTTGGAGTGCTCACAACCGATACCGTAGAACAGTCGATCGAGCGGGCAGGCACCAAGGGCGGTAATAAAGGAGAAGAAGCCGTATCGGCACTGATTGAGATGATCACGCTGATCCGTACAATAAAGCAGAGTTGATTTAGTTTGAATTAAGCCGAATAATGTTCTAATATCGAAATTTGTAATCCGAAAAGCATCGATTCCTGGTGAACATCCTATCACTCAATGAAAAAGAAGCGCAGGTGGAAGAAATCCGCAAGTTCAAAGAAGAAATTTTGAACGAAGGGGAAATCCCTGCACATATCGCCATTATCATGGACGGTAACGGGCGTTGGGCGAAAAGCCGGGGAAATATGCGGATCTACGGTCATAAAGCCGGTGTCGACTCTGTGCGGGTGATCACCGAAGCATGTGCGGAGATCGGAGTGAAATATCTGACACTCTATGCCTTTTCGGTTGAGAACTGGAGCAGGCCCTCCAAGGAAATCAGCGGTCTGATGCAATTGCTCATCCAGACCCTGCGCAAAGAGACAAAACGTCTGAATGATAATGACATCAAACTGGTCACTATTGGAGAGGTCGATCGCTTTTCCCCCGGTTGCCTGCGCGCCCTCAATGAAGCCAGGGAACAAACCTGCAATAACAAACGGATGCAGCTGTGTCTGGCACTCAGTTATTCCGGTCGCTGGGATATTACGGAAGCCTTTCGTAAAATGGCGTCTGAAGTGCGCGACGGGTTGCTCGACCCGGAAGATATCGACGATTCGCTAATTACCCGCCACCTTTCCACAGCCGGTATTCCCGACCCGGATCTGATGATCCGAACCAGCGGGGAGTGCCGGCTTAGTAATTTTCTGCTCTGGCAACTGGCCTATTCCGAGCTTTATATCACAGAAACATATTGGCCCGACTTCGGGGAAAAAGAATTATACCATGCCATCCGTTCTTATCAACAGCGTGAGCGCCGGTATGGTAAAATATCCGAACAGATACGGAAGAAAGATATGCAGGTGGGATGACCCATGCGGTTAAATTCCCCGATGGCTATGTGTTCACCAATATGCATTTGCGTACCCCTTATACTTCTTTAAATACGTGATACGAAGAAATCCGTTTATCAAAGTTAAACTATGGTCATTACTGCTCCTGTGCCTGGCTCCGGGGTATGCAGCCGCCCAAAACATTTCCGACACAACCCGAATAAAGATTCAGAATCCGCTCAATATTGTTACCAGCGAATACACCATTGATTCGGTTGCGGTGATCGGCAATACCAGCTATGAGAGCAACTTCATCATCGCCACATCCGGACTAACCAAAGGAAAGGTCATCAAAATACCTGGCCCGGCTATCAGTAATGCCATCAAACAACTGTATCATACCGGGTTGTTTTCCGATGTTGAGATTGTTCAAACAGGCCGTCTTGGTGCGAATGTGAGCCTTGAGATCAAAGTGACGGAACAACCCCGGCTCGCACAGTACAAGATTGAAGGTGTTAAACGCTCCGAGCGGCGTGATCTCAAAGATAAAATGCCCCTGCTGGTCGGTTATGCATTTACCCGGTCGGCAGAAGCACAGGCGGTAAATACCATTAAACGCTTCTTCGAAAAGAAGGGATACCGGGGAACGGAAGTTACCACAGAGACGCAGGTGATCGATACGGTGCAGAACCGGGCCGATGTTGTATTTCATGTTGACAAGGGTAAAGAACTGGAAATTAAACGAATCACTTTTCACGGGAATAAGGCTTTCTCCAACAAGACACTTCGGCATCATCTGAAAGGCGTAAAGCAGGATGCATGGTGGCGCATCTTCACAAAAGCCACGTTTAAGAAGGATAAATACGAGGAGGCCAAGACCAAACTGACGGATTTCTATAAAAATCATGGGTATCGGGATTTCTATATTAAGGACGATTCCGTATATGTCTATGATATAGGAGGCGGAGACAAAGGTATCGGCATCGACATTTATATCCACGAGGGACCGCAATATCATATCCGCAATATAACCTGGGAAGGCAACACCGTTTACACTGATAAACAGTTAACTGCTGCTCTTGATATGAAAAAAGGTGATGTCTTTGATCAGCAAAAGTTCACCCAAAATACCAGCCTGAACAAGCACAACACCGATGTCGCCAGCCTGTATCAGAACATTGGTTACCTGTTCTTTAAGCTTCAGCCCCACATAAAAGTGGTGCATCACGATTCCCTGGATATCCATTTCGATATTACGGAAGATAAGGTCGCGACCCTCGACAAGGTGATCATAAACGGAAATACCCGTACGAACGAGAATGTGATTCGCCGCAGCCTGCGTACATTTCCCGGCGACACATATAGCCGTGCATTGATCATGCGTTCGGTGCGTGAACTCACTAATCTGGGCTATTTCACCCCAAAGGGAGTGACTCCCGACTTAAATCCCAACTACGTAGACAAGACCGCCGATGTGATTTATAATCTGAAGGAATCATCGGGAAGCGATAACTTTGAGTTTTCCGGCGGTTTTGGCGGCCAGGGAATCGGTCTGATCCTCTCCGCAAAAATCAATTTTAATAATTTCTCCATTCAGAATCTCGGGAAACAGTGGCCGATTCCAACCGGAGATGGTCAGAAGCTGTCGCTGGGAGTTCAGGTTACCGGCGGAGGCTATCAAAACTACAGCCTTGCTTTTAATGAGCCCTGGTTTCGCGGCAGACCGGTTTCGCTGGGTTTCAACGTTTCCTACAGCCTCTATAAATACAACGACTATTACACGAATCAGCGAAGCCGTGATGAAGTATTAAGTGCCGGGGTTGCATCCACCCGCCGCCTGAAATGGCCGGATAACTACTTTTCCATGACCACGAGCCTTCAGTATCAGAAATATAATGTCCAGAATTCCTACTATAATACGAACGGAAAATTATCCACACTGACGCTCTCCGAAACAATTTCACGGAATTCACTGGACAACTTCATGAATCCTACCCATGGCTCCAAGCTCTCACTGACAGCCGAACTGGCGCCCCCGCTTGCCAAACTCTCGCAGTATTACAAGATCCTGTTCAAGTACCAGCATCATCTGCCGGTTGTGGGAAAGCTGACCTTCACCAACAGCATGGAGCTGGGGTATATGGGCTGGTTCGGCAGTAAGAATCAGAGTCCGTTTGAGCGTTTCTATCTCGGCGGCACTCCTTTGCAGCAGCGACAGACCTTCACACGTGATAACATCGATCTGAAAGGATACCCCGGCGGGTTTGACGGGTCGATCTCGCCTTTTGTTAATGGGGTGCCGGTCGGTGGGACCATGTACGTTAAATACTATACGGAATTACGCTATCCGGTCGTGAGTAATGAACAAATTCAGCTGATTCCCTACCTGTTCGGGGCGGCGGGTAACGCGTATCTTGGATTCAGTGATTTCGATCCATTTAATGTCAAACGGTCTGCCGGGGTTGGTATGCGTATCTTTCTCCCGATCCTCGGGTTGGTTGATTTGAGTTACGGCTATCGTTTCGACGGTATTCCAAACACCACTGTTAATGCCGGTCAATGGGAATTCTTATTCAATATAGGTCCGTCTTTCTGATGAAGCGCGCGCTTTATTCGGGTTGCATAGGTTTTCTCCTGCTTTTGGCAGGGGCTGCCTCCCTGCATGCACAGAATCAGAAAATAGGATACATCGACTCGGATTATATCCTTTCCAAGATTCCCGAATACTCGGGGATCAAAGAACAACTGGATTTACTGAGTAAAGACTGGAAAAAGCAGGTCGATGAGATGGAGAGCGAAATCAATCAGATGAAGAGTGATTACAAGGCCAAGGAGATTCTCTACACCCCGGAAGTACGCAAGCAGAAGCAACAGGCCATCCAGGATAAAGTAGAAGCAAAAAATACATTCCTGGATTCCAAATTCGGTCCTAATGGAGAATACTATCAGAAACAAAAGGAGCTTCTGGAGCCTCTGCAACAAAAGATTCTAAAAGCCGTTAATACAGTCGCGCAGGAGGGAGGATATGATTTCGTATTCGACAGATCCGGCGATTATTTGTTTGTTTATACACGCCCCGAATGGAATCTGAGTGATAAAGTTTTGCAGGAAATGGGGATTCAGATTGATGATACAGGCAATTGAAAGGAAATCTTGCTATACTCTCACTTATTTTATTTTCAAATCCAAAGTAACAAGTCCCATATTTTATGTACCGTAAAACACTGTTGTTATTAGGAGTTCTGCTGTTGATAACTCCCGTGCTTGTGCATGCGCAGCTTCGGGTAGGCTACATGAGCCCCCAGAAAGTACTCGATGCCCTGCCCGAAAAGGCCGTGATACAAAAGAAGCTGAATGATTATTACCAGCAGAAGCAAGCCGCATTTCAGCAAAGAGTTCAAAATTATCAGCAGCAACTGGCGGCTTACCAAAAAAAGAAATCCACACTTAGTCAGGCTGAGGATCAAAAAAGCCAGGCTCAGCTAAAGCAAATGGCCCAACAGCTTCAGTCGTATCAGCAAAACGCCCAGGCTGATTTGCAGCAGAAAAGACAACAGCTGCTGGGACCCGTTTTGGAGGAGATACAGAAAACGATTAAAGAGGTAGCCGATAGCATGAAACTGGATTTTGTGGTCAATGAGGAGACCAATGACGGAAGCCAGATTCTTACTTATATTTCAGACAGCAGTAAGAAAAACCTCGACATCACTCAAAAAGTAGTCAACAGATTAACCAAGTAACGGATTATGATGATTAAGCGATTGTTTTCAGCCTCACTTGTTGCGCTCGTCCTTTTTTTATGGGCGGCCGGAGCAAACGCTCAACAGCTTAAAATCGGGTACGTTGATCCCCAGACGATCCTGAATAAAATGCCTGAGATGGCTGCTGTTCAAAAGAAGCTGGAAAATTTTGCTGACGAAAAGCGGCAGGCTTACGCTCAGAAACAGGAAGACTTTCAGCAGCAGGTACAGGATTTTCAGCAGAAATCGGCAGTTATTTCAGATGCTGCCAAGAAGCGGGAACAGGCACGGCTCGATACACTCAATCAACAGCTTGTTCAGCTTCAGGCACAGATCAAGCAAGAGCTGCAAAACAAGCAGCAACAGTTGATGAGTCCGATTCTGAACAAGGTACAAAATGCGATAAACGATGTAGCCAAAAGTATGGGGCTGACTTACGTGTTTAACACGATGACCGGCACCGGCGATTATATCATCCTCTACGCATCTGATGAAGCCCAGAAGAAATACGACATCACCCAAAAAGTGATGGATAAACTGAATCTGTAAAGGAGATAGGGATTGCCATAGTCGATTTCCGGCTATAGACGTATAGATAAGGTATTCCATGGTAGGAGAGGATAAACGATACTCGTCTAATATGATGATTTTCATATCAAAATGATGGGAATTTGGAAAGCTCTTTCACTGTTAGTCTGTCCGGTACGTGTATATCTTTTGACTATATACGAACATTAAGTAATCAGGGACATGAAATCGACTGTTGAAAGAAGGGATAAAATAGGCCAGATTTTAAATGACGAGGGGCGCGTAAAAGTCGATGAATTGAGCGCATTATTTGATGTCTCTACTGTTACCATCAGGAATGATCTGGAGTTCTTCGAAAAAAAGGGGATGATCCATAGGACGTACGGAGGGGCGCTTCTAAAGAATAATGTATATACTGATCGATCCCTCGAAGAGAAGCAAAAACTACATGCAGAGGAGAAACGACGGATCGGCCAATTTGCGGCAGACATGATCAGGGATGGGGATTCCATAGTACTTGATTCGGGAACAACAACGAGGGAAATCGCGCTCAGGTTGAATGACAAGAAGGATCTCACTGTAATGACCAATGCCATTAACATTGCTTTGGAGTTAGCTACGTTTCCTAATATTACGCTGATGTTAACGGGAGGCATGTTGAGGGAAGAATCTTATTCGCTTGTGGGGCCGGAAGCAGAAAATACACTTAGAAATTACTATTTCGATAAACTTTTTTTGGGAGTAGATGGGATTGATCTGGATTATGGGCTCACGACTTCAAATCCGCTTGAGGCTCAGCTTAATCGCCTGATGGTCAAAAGATCTAATCAGGTATTTGCAGTTACTGATTCCAGTAAATTTGGCCGGCATAGTTTTTCGTTTATCAGCGATCTCGATCCCATTGGAACCATAATAACCGACGAATATCTTTCAGAAGAATATGAAAGCCAGCTGAAAAAGCGCGGGATTAATGTTGTTAAGGTTTAGTGTCTGGCATCAATATCTTCTGATATTTGCATATCAATGCCTTTTCGTATGAGCTTTTCTCAAGCTTTAAAGAACAATGTCGAAGCAACAATGGAGGTTAACGTAAGTGAGATTGCTGGAATCTGATTTCTATAAATGCGGTAGCTATTAGGATAGCAAAAACAGCAATAATACCAAGGTGGTGCATACACGCGAGTTCTTTTTCACTGCCTTCCCGACGAATAAAACGTTTGTATAAGCCATTT
>CAZNHE010000016.1:0-34128 GCA_964572735.1 uncultured Chitinophagales bacterium
ATACATGCGAGTTCTTTTTCACTGCCTTCCCGACGAATAAAACGTTTGTATAAGCCATTTACCAAATGTAACCACTACGCAACAGAATGCTCCATGATCCGGTGTTCTGGCTTCTCTTTTCTTCAACGACGGCCTTCATTTCCGCCATGGATTCATTCTTTCTGTATCTCGCGGCAGTATTCGTTTGCATGCGCGTAGAACAATCCTATGTCTATGTTATTTAGTGTGGGTTTAATGAAAAGAGAGCTATTTCTTTGAAGATGACAACTCCCGATGGATCGGGACAGTCAGGCTTATTCAGAGATTGAGGTAAAGCCAATGATTCTCAAAACCGGATCAGGGGCATGAAGTAATAGTTATGGCCGACTGTTTTTCCCTCCCTGGAGGAAGGTGCAGGTGGGTGTCCCCCGATGGATCGGGGCAAATCAGGTGGGCGTGTGAGAAAAGATGCGGTTCCCTTTTTCATCCTCGTTGCCTGATAGCAACGCTTGTCGAACACCCCTGTGGTCCCCTCAAGGGGACGGAAGATTAACTTTACCCACAGTATTCAACATAGAGCCACAATCCTACATTAACTTATCTGTTTGAATGAATAGATCCTAAGGATGGGCGTAACCGGACGGACATGTTATAGGCTGGTGAAAATAACCAGATGGTGCGTTTGTCTCAGTCGTTCAGAAGTACGGCCCACAGGATCATATTTAGTAGCGGGTTCTTTGGGAAGGAACCGTAAACCGCAAAGCCGGCGCCCCGTTTGGCGTCAGCGTTATCGCTTCCTGATACCCGAGAAAAACTCATTCTCGATCTTTTCCAGCGAGCGTCCCCTGGTTTCCGGCAACGGGAATACAGCAATCAACAGGTATAGAAACGTAAAGAATGCCATCACTAAAAACACACCGCTGTAGTTAATTGATCCGACGAGATCCATGAAGACAGCCGCCAGACCGGCCGATGTCAGTGAGTTTGCAAACAGTGCAACTGACATGCCCTTCGCCCGAATGGCCAATGGCAGAACTTCCGAGATGGCTAGCCAAACAACCACACCCGGACCAACGGCGTAGAAAATGATAAATACCATGAACCCGGCTAATGTGGCATAACCTGCAAATGACGATGCCGGAGACACGGCTTGTACAATGCCTATGAACGCGAGGGCAATTGTTACGCCTGCGGTACCGATAATCAACAACGGCCTGCGACCGACTCTGTCCACCAATGACATCGCGATGAGGGTTCCTATGAAGTTGATCAAACCGACGCCGACGCTTCCGAGAATGGCTGTCTGCAAACCGGACGCGCCGAGAATAGTCGCGTTGAATTGAAGCAGGACGTTGATGCCGGTCAGTTGGTTGAGGATGCCGACTCCCAGCGCGATTAAAAAGGCCTTTCGGTAACCACTACGTAACAGCATACCCCATGATCCGGTTTCCTGTTTGCTTTCCTCTTCAATGACGGCTTTCATTTCCGCCAGAGATTCTTCCACATAATCATCACCCTGTGTTTTGGCAAGGACGTCCCGCGCTTCGTCTACGAGGTCGTTCAGATACAGCCAGCGTGGCGAGCGGGGTAATAATAGCAGGCCCCCGATCAGAAAAAGGACGGCCGGAACAAAGGCGGTGGCAAACATCATGCGCCAGTCATGGGTCGATTTTAGGGCAAAATTTATCAGGTAACCAAGCAGAATGCCGAAAGTGAGACACAATTGGAACAGTGTGACGCCACGTCCACGGAGGTGCGGGGGAACGGTCTCGGCCAGGTACAGCGGGACCACAATCGTAATAATCCCAATGCCTACACCCTGAATCAGACGGCCGGCCATGACCGTGGCAAAACCTGATGCCATAACAATGATAATCACACCGATAATAAATATAACCGCCGACACATTGATGGAGAAACGCCGCCCAAAACGATCGGCAAATGGTCCGGAAATGAGTGTAGCTACGGCCCCACCGCCCAGCACGGCTGCAATTATGAGAGACGCTTCGTCCGAAGTGATGGAAATAGTTTCTTTCATGAACACCAGCGCTCCCGAAATAATGCCAATGTCAAATCCATAGAGTACGCCCCCAAGTCCGGCGACCACAATGATGAAGATTGTGGTTTTAGTCATCCGCTTTGTCGGATGTTCTGCTTCTGCTTGTTCGGGTATGTAATGTAGCTTCATAAAACGGAGGGTGATCAGGTTGGAATTTTATTATGGCGTCAGGATAATTGCAATGCTCGTGGTAAATGGGGATACCATTTTAGGGCATTTCCGGCGTAGATCTTTTGGAGAACAGTGTCAGACAGCGCTAATCCATAAAAAGGTTCCCTGAATTCAGGTGCATTCATATATTCGGATGTGGAAAAGAACATCCAATGCTTATCCCAGAGATTTTTCACTCTCTCAACGATTTCCACATCTGAAAGATCGCCATCGTCAATCAGATCAGTGCCATAAATAATTCGGTCCTGGTAACTGATAATAAAGTCACGGACCCTTTGCCAATCGCTCACGGCTTGGTATTGAAGGTGGCATATCCGTTCCGCTACATCGACAGCCGCGTGCGGATATCTGTCGAGCCATTCTGCTATTTTCTCAATACTCCATTCCAGACTCGCCAAATGAGCACCGATGAATTGCAGGTGAGGGTGCTTATCAAGCATATGATCGCGAGCCAGG
This sequence comes from uncultured Chitinophagales bacterium, assembly GCA_964572735.1. Taxonomy (GTDB): domain Bacteria; phylum Bacteroidota; class Rhodothermia; order Balneolales; family DATFMH01; genus DATFNI01. The sequence continues at coordinate 2,666 of CAZNHE010000016.1, forward strand.
ATCTGCTCTTCATAGGAGGGAAACCCGGGATGTTTGAACATATGATATTCAGGATGTGCTTCGAAATACTCCTTATCACTGTCGACGGTCATCTCATCTATTGGTAACCAGCAGTTGCGAGGCTCCCCAAGATGCCCCAATAATGGGATATTATTCCTTTCGAGAAACGTTATGACCGGGTCGAATGACGAATCATCAATCATAATGAATTTTCCAGCCTTATTAAACAACGCCATACCAATATTTTTCCATATCTTAACTCCAATAGCCCCTTTATTCAGCCCATCTTCTATTTGCTTTATGGCTTTCTCTTCCCATCCGTCCTCATCCCAATCTTCCGTTGTAAAAGTGGTTAGGAATGCAATATGTTTGTCATTCAGAGATGCCGGGATCTCTCTCTGCTCCTTGAGTGGAGGGAAAAATGGTATGTCAGTATTGATTGTCAGCAAATGGAATTTTTGCTCAATGGCATATTCGAGTAATGCCCGACGACGGGAATTATAATGCATATGGGCATCAATTTTCTCAAAATCCTGGAATGAAAGCATGTTGCGATCTAATTATGCAAGGTCGGTATATCTTCTTCTGCCGGTTTGGATTCTTCTTCATACCCTAACAGGATAGTCGCCGTGATGGCTAATACCATGCCTATACCGGTTATCGTAGTTGGCATGACGGCATAAATGATCAATGAAATTATGATGGTAATCACGGGTGCTACTGCATTTGTAAGCGGTGCAACTACTATAGCTTTGCCATAACGAAACGCATAGACGAGGCAGAGAGCGCCAATAGCATTTAATACCTGAATTAAAGCTTCTGCATAAGGTCCGCTAAATCCCCAATTGATGGGCTGCGAGAAATCGGTCATCCAAAGAGCAAAGGGAATTAATGAAATTCCTGTCACAGTCATATAGAAAAAGATACTTTCTGCCTTCATGCTCCCGTTCGCGAACCTCATAACGTATGCCTGAATCCCCCACGCCAGGAACACACATAATGATAAGATGATCCATAAATGTCCGTGGACGCCTGTATTGTCGGAAGGCTTCTGATAAGTAAGTAAAAAAACAGCTATCAGAGCTAAAAGAATACCTGTCCACCCTAAAATGCCCGTTTTTTCTTTTAAAATCAGCAGAGCCAAAATGATAGTTACGACCGGGGAAAGCGATATGAATGGAAAGATCAGATATGCTGGTCCCGTGCGGACTGCTTCGAAAAGGATCAATTGACCGCCTGCGCCCAGAAACCCGGCAACACATCCCAGGAATATCGACCACCGGTCATGGTCGAGCTTCCATTTGATATTCCATAGAGCGATAATGGCAGGGGGTATCATTGTTATAGCCCATATAGTGTAGCCTAGCGTTGCCGGAAAGCCGGCTTTTTCCGGTATCTCGATCAGGGCTCCCCACAAGCCCCAAAATGATGTTGTTACGATAGCGTAGAATAACCACGGTTTTGAGTTTCTCATCGAACTTCCTTTTTTTGAAGAGAGCGAATGTACCAAATGAAAGTTTCATAGCCTTTCGCTGTGACCATGAGCAATCTCATCATTTCATTCTCTTTCAAATCATGTGAATAAATGTAATTTGCCTTAAGATATAAAAAGAAACTAAAAGTGTTGATTTATAATTAAAATGAGTCCACTGATTAACATGGAGGGTGTTTCGTGATAATAATTTGGAAAAAGAAAAATAATTCTTGACATGTATTAAAAAAGGCTTATCTTATGCAGAAGAAAGGAAATGAAGGATTAGATTCCAAAATAAGGCAATAATGAAACGTATTGGTGTTGCCATTCGATAGGATTACCCTGATAACTTATAATTTCAAAAGCATGATGAAGATACATTTACAGTATATTTGCACGTTGGCGCTTGCGGTTACTATAGCCTTGGTACTACCTATGGAGGGGTATGGCCAAACCAAAACCATTACCGGCGTAGTAACGGATGCCAGTTCAGGTAGTACTTTGCCAGGTGTCAATATCTTGATAGAAGGGACGAGAAGAGGTACGTCAACCAATGTGGATGGGAAATATAGTCTGAATGTGTCCAGTCTCCAGGATACGCTGGTGTTTTCATTCATCGGGTATCAAAAGAAAACAGCGCTTATTAATGGGCGCACACGAATAAATGTCGTGTTACAACCACAGATTATAGCCGGTCAACAGTTGATTGTGGTAGGTTATCAAAAAAAGGAAAAAAGCGCAGTTACCGGAGCTGTATCCCAGATAGCAGGAACTGAGATAGCACAGGCTCCAACGGTTAATATTGAAAAAGGTCTGGAAGGTAGGATACCGGGGCTCAAAATAAGCAATAGAGGAGGTGAACCGGGAACGCCTAACCTCGATATTCTCATACGTGGCCGCGAAACCTTTGGAGATAATGCTCCCTTATTCATTATAGACGGAGTGCCGTCAACAGAACAAGATTTCGCGAATCTTGCGCCTCAAAATATAGCAACTGTTAGTGTGTTAAAAGATGCCTCAGCAGCTATATATGGCGCACGGGCTGCGAATGGAGTTATCATGGTAACGACCAAAAGAGGTATCAAGGGGACCTCTATAATAACGATTAATATGAGTACAGGTTTCTCAACTCCAACTGCCCTTCCTACACTGATGGATTCTTACCAATACGCTACATATAAAAATGAAGCCGAAGAGCGCTACGGAAGAACATTGAGTTACACAGATAATGACTTACAACTATATAAAAATGGAAGTGCCCCATTAACCCATCCCAGTACTGATTGGCTTTCTACAACTTTGCGAAGCTATGCACCTCAAAGTCAAATCGGTATTACCGTGCAGGGAGGAACTAACAAGATAAAGTATTTTTTAAGCGGTGGATACAATTATGTAGGGTCGCTTTATCATACTGGGGAGATGGATTTTAAAAAATATCAATTGAGGTCGAATATTGATGCTCAGATTACAAAGGATTTGCATATAGGTTTTGATCTGAGTGGCAGATTAGGAAAGATTCATCATCCATCCGTATCAGCAGCAGACATTTTCACATTGCTTCGGCTTACAATACCTATGGCAGTTGCGAGATACCCCAACGGTCTCCCAGGGACAGGTGGGGTGTCAGGAAACCCGATGATTCTTGCATCTAATACAGGAGGCTGGCTAAATGCTAGACGCAGACTATTCAAAACAAAGTTATCTGCTGATTTGGATTTAGGATGGGTAACAAAAGGGTTAGAATTAAAGGGCTATGCTGCTTTCACGTACAATGCTGCAGATACTACGCAGTTTATGAATGTTTTTAAAGAATACAATTACAATTCTAAAACTGGTAAATATGAAGCAGTCATGGGATCAGCGGTTGAAAAAAAGTCTTATAGCCAGCTGTTTAGGGGAAACCTCAGTGGTCGCCAGGAGCTTTATAATATCTCACTAAGATATAAGAGAAGTTTCGGTCCTCATAACTTTGATGGGTTTGTTGCCTATGAGGTGCAAGAGGGTTCTAACGAGGTTTTTACAGGGTACAGAAGAGATGTGATTAGTCCACAGAAAGTATATCTGGATTTGGCATCCACATTGAATCAAACAACCTCTGGAATAGCCTATAATACCGGACGGGTAAGTTTGTTCGGTTCAGCCGGCTACAATTACAAGCATAAGTATTTATTGCAATTTACTTTAAGGCGTGATGGATCATTCAATTTCCCCCAAAAAGGAAGATTTGGGACATTCCCAAGCATATCTGCCGGCTGGGTTATTACGAATGAATCTTTCATGTCAGGTACCGAACGATGGCTTGACAATTTAAAAATCAGGTCCTCCTACGGGTTAATGGGGAACGATCAGGTTCCAAGCTTCCAATATCTAACTCAATACCAGTTAAGTACAGGGCAAGGTTATTATATTTTCGGCGATCCTCCACAGCGCTACAACGGATTTTATCAGACGAATACTCCTAACCCTGATATAACATGGGAAGTAGCAAAGAAATGGGATATTGGGATTGATGCTTCACTTTTTAATAGCAAGTTCACACTAACCGCTGATTACTTCTACGATAAAAGAAGGAAAATTTTGATTAAGAGAACAGGTGGGGTACCTGAATATACTGGCTTATCATTACCCCAACAGAACCTGGGCAAGTTAAATAATCATGGATTTGAACTTTCCTTAGGTTATCAAAATAGTCCTAATAACAAGTGGACATATAATTTTAGTGGTAACGTGAGTTATAATAAAAATGAGATAATCTTTATGAGTGAGCCTGAGGGTATTCCGAGTTACCAGCGGCAAACAGGACATCCCCTGGCATCATACTTGCTTTATGAGGCTGATGGAATATTCCATACCCAACAAGAAGTCGACAATTGGGATGCAATTTTACCTGGAACAAAACCAGGTGATATTAGATATATTGATGTTAATGAGGATGGGGAAATAAATGCTCTGGACATGGTGAGGGTATTTTCGTCTCCTATACCCAAAGTCCAATATGGTCTTACAGCGGGGTTCTCATATAATAATTTCACATTAAATGCTTATTTCCAGGGCCAGGCAATGGCTAAGAATTATATAGCCCCTGACAGAGGAGCGGATTCAAACGAGCCGGTATTTTATTATGAAAAGAGGTGGACGGAAAACAATAAAGACGCAACTTATCCTCGAGCCATGGAGAGAACAGATTTCTTTAATTATGCCAATAGATCAACTTTCTGGTTATATAGTTCTGCCTTTGTAAGACTTAAAAATCTTACAATCTCTTATACTCTTCCTGATGAATTGATAGGGAAAGATTCATTCAAGAAAATCGAAGTTTATTTAAGAGGATCAAATTTATTGACCTGGGCCAAAATGGACAAGAGAATGGGTGGTAAATATTATGACCCGGAAATGAACACCCAAGAAGGATCATATTATCCACAGCAGAAGATCTATGAGCTCGGTTTATCGATCCAATTTTAAACTGAAATTTAAACGATGATATTTACTGTTATGAAACGAGGTAGAAGATTACTAATAGCATTGATAGCCTTTTTCGCCATCGGTACAGTAGGCTGTCAGGACCAAATATTGGATAAGCAGCCAACCAGCTTTTTTAGTGGAAAGGATATATGGGGTAACATAGATATGGTTGAAAAATATGTTATTCACAATTATGATGCCTTAGGTGGATGGCGTATAAATTCAGCACCGGATACACCGGAGGGAGAAATTAGAGGTGATGGAAATGCGATGCCCGCTAGTCTTACCGATGATGCCTATCTACAGTTTAATTATCTAAGCATATGGGATTTTAATGCAGGCCGGGTTAATCCGGACAACCTGACTATTTTTAGGGCTAAATGGAGTAACTGCTACAAATACATCAAAAATTGCAATAGATTTTTTGAACATATAGATGAAGTCAAAGCGGATGAAAGCGTAAAGAAGAATTTGGAAGGCCAGATGCTCTTTCTTAGAGCATTTGAGTATGCCAGGTTGCTTAATTTATTTGGTGGAGTACCAATAATAACCAAAACGTTTACTTTAGATGATAACTATAAAGTTAAGCGGGATTCGTATAAGGAAGGCATAACATGGGTAGTGGGACAATTGGATAAGGCAGCCACAATGGTTCCAGAGACGGTACCCGCAGATCAATGGGGCAGGATAACTAAAGGGGCGGTTCTTGCACTTAAATCTCGCGTACTGCTTTATGCTGCCAGCAAGCTTCATGATCCAACTTCAGTACCCAATGGGCCCTTGTATTCGTATGATGTGCAAGATAAATGGGAGCAAGCTGCCAAGGCTGCCAAGGCTGTAATCGATCTTGGTCTGTATTCACTCGTACAAGTGAATACCTGGGAGGATTACCACCAAATTTTCATGCATAGAAATTCGGAGATAATATTTGCTAAGCCTTTTAGCTCGCAATACGCGCAGTATGGCACCAACATTGATCAAATAAACACTCCCAACGGATACGGTGGCTGGTCAGGTAATAATGTAACTCAGAATGTGGTAGAGGCTTTTCAAATGAAAGATGGCAAATCTATAAATGAATCACCGCTTTATGATCCATCCCCTGATTCCATCTACAAAAATCGGGAACTGCGTTTTTATGCTGATGTGGTCTATAATGGTGCTATGTTCAGAGGACGGAAAGCAGAGTTTTATTTGCCTGGCGGAAAAGACTCCCCAGACGGGCCTCAAGGCTGGAACGCTGGAAAAACGGGCTATTCGATGCGAAAACACATGGATGAGTCCTTGGATTTTAAAAGCAGTAGTCCAACGACTCCCAGAATATTTTTCAGGTTGGCTGGAATCTACCTGAATTATGCTGAGGCTGAGTATCATCTTGGCAATGAAAGTGTAGCAAGAGAATATGTGAACAAGGTACGTGAAAGGGTTCATTTACCGGATATTAATTCTTCAGGAGAACAGCTTCTTGATGATATAAGACATGAGAGAAGGATAGAATTGGTTTTCGAAGGATATAACCGATTCAATGACTTACGCAGGTGGATGCTGGCTGGAAAATATTTAAGTGAGGATGCAAAAGGAATAGCGTGGAAAAAGGTAGATCAGAATGGTGACTTATCACCTAATGGTAAACTGACATATAGTATCATTACGGTTCAACAGAGGAACTTTCCGAATAAGATGTATTATCTTCCTATTCCACGATCCGAAGTGCAGAAGTCGGGGTTAAAACAGAATACAGGATATAATTAATCGCTTCTTAAGGATTAGAGATAAATGAATATAGATGATAAATATTAAGCTCAACAGAAAAAAGGTAAAAGCTATCGCATACTAAAGTGAATTTTTTAATTTAAATGGAAATTTCAACTAATGTATAAGTAATTATGAGTGATAAACTTAGTAGAAAAAACTTTATCAAAAACGCAACTTTAATGGGGGCTGGAGCAGTCATTGCACCTTACACTTTTTCAAAAGGAAGTAAGAAAATCCAAGAAAAGTCTGGGGGAAAGGAACTGCCGGACCAATTGCTCCTTAAGGATTGGTATCCTAAATCTATCTACAAAATTCCAATTACTAATATCAAAAAGGCGAAATTTCCTGTAACGGATATGCACGCTCATAATTATACTCATACCGATTCAGAGATAAAAAAGCGGTCGCGAATTTTGGATATTGCGAATGTGACCAATTCTGTAGTATTCGTCACAACAACTGGAAAGAAATTTGATTCGGATTATGCTAAATATTCCAAATATAAAAAGTTCCATGTTTTTTGCGGGATTGATTTAACGGGATACTTAGAACCGGGATGGAGCAAAAAAGCAGTGAAAGAGCTTAATCGCTGTGTTGAGGTGGGTGCAGTAGGAGTAGGTGAACTTGTTGATAAGGGAGCCGGAATTAAGAGTGGCGCTTCAATAGCAAGAGGACTGCACCCCGATGATCCTAAAATGGACCCGATATGGGAGGAATGCGGGAAGCTCGGAATACCTATTAACCTGCATATGGCAGATCCGATATGGATGTACGAACCCATGGATAATACAAACGATGGATTAATGCGATCCTGGACCTGGAGAGTACCAAGAGAGAATAGAGCCGTTACTCATGACGGTCTGGTAAAAATTGCAGCTAATACGTTAAAAAGGCACCCAAATACTACATTTGTTCTCGCTCATTTAGTTAATTGTGTCAACGATTTGTCTATGCTTGGCCGCATGTTCGATGAATACCCTAATTTTTACGTAGATATTGGCGCACGTTTTTCCGAGCTCTCTACTATTCCGCGTTATGCCGCGGAATTTTTGACCAAATACCAGGATCGTATTGTATATGGTACGGATTATGGTTGGGAGGTGTGGAAGCCAAAAGATCCTTACGGAGCTCTAGAGCCAAGTTTACTCGAGATGTACCGAATGACATTTAGAGTCTTAGAAACGCAAGATGAGCATTTTTATATGACTAAATTACTCGGTTATAAATGGCCGATGTATGGGTTCGGATTAAATGATTCTGCATTAAAGAAGATCTATCATGGTAATGCAGATAAAATTTTGAAAATGTGAAGAGTTACGCCATGAGATGGAACAGTTCCCATCTCATGGCTTAATTGAATTATAAAAATCGTATAAGAATAATATGGATTTAAGAATAAAGTTTTTAAGCATTTTAACTATTGGCACGAGCGTTATGTTGAGTGGCTTTATTGGTTGTTCAAAAAATAAAGAACGATCAATCAAGAAAGACCAGATAAAGATGAATATAGTTAGAAGAACAACTATCGATTCGTTGGGTGCTGGTCAGGGGGCTAGTTATATAAACAGTACGGTATATCTATACGGTGATACGAAAAAAAGTGGAGTAATTAGGGCCTATCATTTAGATAAGGGTAGGGATTCACTGATTTATACTAATAAGGAGTATCGGTTAACAGTCAAGGGGAAAAGTTTTATCCATCATCCAACTGGTTTAGCGGTTCATCCTGGCCTTCCAACATTTTTAGGGAATACCATTAGATTGAATGAAGCAGGAACTCGCTGGAAAGCAGTAATTGATTGCATAGACTGGGAGGGATTGATGAAGACGGGGACATTAGATGGAAACGTAATCAATGTTATTGAGGATGATGCGGCTATTCAGGGAACAAGGCCACATTACGTTCAATACCATAATAAATGGTATGTTGCTACGGCTGATTATGGGAATCATGGAAATGAAGTTCGTTTATACGACCCGGTAGCTCTTTCGAAGGCACAAAAAACCAGCGACGCGGGCGTATTGTATGAAAAATTTTCATGTAGCCCATGGGTACAGAACCTGAGTTACTTACCTAAAAAGGACCTGTTAGTGCTCATTCAAAATCAAATTGAAGGTCGTAAATGGCGCTTTACTTACGTAAATCTGGCAAAATCCGTAGAATCCGGGAAGTCCGTGGTAGTTGGAATAGTTAATATAAATATACCTAATGAATTGGAGGGGTTTACCTTCATAGGTTCGCGGTTTGAGGGAATAGCTGTTACATCTTCAAGAGAAGATAATGTCAGTTTCATGGGCATTACATGGTAGCGCCATAATTTATATGCCATATTTTGTCTTGAAGGGTATTCAAAGTATATTCTCCGATTTACTAACAATAATGTGAAAGCAGAAGGTATTTTAATTTGAAGGCTTAGAGCGTTATGATGAGGCTATGTCAATTTTTCCAATCCATTAAAATCGGTTTTTTGGTAAAAAAGTTTATTAAACTTATAATTTAAAAGAGTATCGTTTTGAATGGGTATATATTAATAGTATTACTGGTACTATCTATCTTATTTATAGTATTTAGTACGGTACGGTTAAAGCTCCATCCGTTTTTAGCACTTTTGGCAGCGGCAATTGGGGTCGGATTACTTGCGGGGTTGCCAGCTCAACAAACGATATCGTCACTTTTGGATGGATTTGGAAGTACCCTTGGATCTATCGGCATAGTCATTGCTGCGGGTACGATTATTGGTTCTATTTTGGAAAAAAGTGGTGGGATGATTGTAATTGCCAATAAGATTATCCAATGGCTTGGTGAGGATCGATCAGTCTTAGCCATGAGCATCACCGGTGCGATTGTTTCGATACCTGTATTTTGCGATTCAGGATTTGTGATTCTCTCCTCGCTAAATCGTTCACTTGCTTCTAAAACGAAACGATCATTGGCTGTTTTCGCAACAGCTTTAAGTATGGGGCTCTATACGACTCATGTTTTCGTCCCGCCTACACCCGGCCCCATCGCCGCCGCCGGGACACTTAATGCTGATATAGGTTCAGTAATTATAATAGGGTTGTTGATATCTATACCAGTCGTTTTTGTTACTTATTTATTTGCTATATATAGGGCTAAGCACATCTATATTGATCCAAACGTTGCAGAAGACCCTAAAATCCAATCTGATCCAGGTATAGATCATGACTTGCCGTCGATTGGCAAACAAAAGGGATTTGTTACCTACATGTCGCCCATATTGATACCCGTATTACTGATTGCTGTCGGATCCATAGCTGCACTGCCCTCACAACCTTTTGGGACAGGATTGGGCAAGACGATTATTAGTTTTTTTGGAAATCCTACGATAGCTCTGTTAACGGGGGTAATTTTTGCCTTTCTTGCGGTGTCTGGAAATGGATTGAAAGTCTACGGCGAATGGGTGGGAGATGGATTAAGGGATGCAGGCACAATCATCCTCATTACGGGAGCCGGGGGCGCTTTTGGTGGCATCCTTCAGGCAACACATATTGGAGCTTTTCTTGGAAACAGCCTTGCAGGTTGGAACCTTGGTATTTTCCTGCCGTTCATCATTGCAGCGGCTTTAAAAACGGCACAAGGCTCATCAACGGTAGCCATAATTACGACAGCCTCTATTATGCTTCCGCTATTAGCCACTATAGGTATGGACCAGGGAGTAGGCCCCGTCCTGGTGACACTGGCTATTGGTGCAGGGGGAATGGTCGTATCACATGCCAACGACAGTTATTTTTGGATGGTTAGTCAATTCTCGTCAATGGATGTATCTCAGGCGTATCGGTTGCAGACGGTCGGTTCAGCGATTGCCGGGGTTACCGGTATCTGCGCCGTCTATGTGTTGAGCCTAATTTTAATTTAATGTGAGATTGTGCGTGTCGTTTGTACCATTTAATTATTGAAGGAGACCGATCTCGATCAAAACGGTTAATTTCAAGGGTTCCTTCAATTCTAACGGTTCAATAAATGACGCAAAAAGAATGATTGGTTCTGGTGATTATGAAAATGACATAGCATCTCACAATGGGTCTAAACATTGTCCTGGGATAATTTAAGTTTTAATATTTCAGCTTCATTATGAACCCATTATCGAAACAGCTATTTCTGGATGCGTTAGAAGCGACGAAACCATCAAGATTGATAGAAAATACGGTCACAAGGCGCAAGAATTATATTACTGTCAATGGATCCGTTCTGAGACTTAAAGACAGACCTGTTTATAGTATTGCCGTTGGAAAGGCGTCCCGTTTAATGGCTCATGCATTGAAAAAGAAACTCGATATTCCTGTTTCAAATTTGCTTTGCATTACTCCCGATCAGAAAAACCTGGAAACCTGGTGTATTTCATCTTCTCATCCGGTGCCGGATGTAAGCAGTAGAGAGGCCGGCGATATACTTGTTCATTTTGTGGAAAGCATCCCCTCACGAGCTTGTGTTTTCTTTTTACTTTCAGGTGGAACATCAGCCCTGATTTGCAAACCTGCAAAAGGGATTCATTTACAAGATATAAAAAGAACCAATACGTTATTGCTTCGTTCGGGAGCTACAATCCACGAAATAAACTGCGTTCGAAAGCATCTATCTGCTATCAAGGGCGGTCAGTTATTATCTCATTTTAAACCGGATTGTACGCTCATTGACCTTGTGATCTCCGATGTGCCTTCTGATGCTCTTGAAAATATCGGAAGTGGACCTACGATACCGGATTCATCTACTTTTCAGGATGCTTATGACATTTTGCTGCGGAATGACCTGTGGGAAAATGTGCCTGAAAATGTCAGGAAATATATACAAAGAGGGTTAACAGGTAAGGCTCCCGAGACGCCAAAACCCGGAGAGGATTCTCTGCAGGAGCATCAATCCTTTATTATCAGTTCGGCTAAAATATTTGCCAATACATTAGCAAAACTGGCTAAACAAAGTGGATTCGACACCTGGATAGCAAGTAAAGCATATAATGATGATGTAAAGAAGGTTGCGGAACACATTTCGAGGAAAATCAAACAAACAGGGAAAGATCAAGAATCAAAGCGTGCACTCATATTTTATGGGGAAAGCACAGTAGAGGTGACTGGAAGTGGCAAAGGAGGCCGCAATCAGGAATTGGCATTACGAGGAGCTTATAAGATCCAGGGTATGAACAATGTAACATGGCTCAGCGCCGGAACAGATGGTATTGATGGGCCGACGGACGCAGCCGGGGCAATCGTTGATGGTTCTACAATTATAAGGGCAAAAGTGAAAGGCCTTAGTGTAAAGCAATTTATACATAATAATGATTCATATCATTTCCACAAGCAGATGGGGAATCTATTCAAAACAGGACCAACAGGCAATAATGTGATGGATATAGCGATGATATTGATTGATGGACAGGGTTGTTGATGAAACATTACCACCTCATTTGCTATTCAGGCTTTTTATAAACGCGATAACGTCACCTACCTCTTTATCGGTCAGATGAAGGCTGTCTTCTGAAAGTGTTTGGTTACTCAATTTTAATCCCAGCCCAGCCCCACCGCCATTATTATAAAAATCCATGAGTTGCTTCAGGTCAGCATATACTCCGTTATGCATATACGGAGCTGTGAGAGCGGCGTTGCGAACAGTTGGCGTTTTAAAAGCATGTTTATAAGACGGAATCCCGATAATATTATACCAGCCCAGGTCCGGATCAATGACCGTGTCCTTTAAAGATTTGGGGACTCCGATAACTTCGGCCTCACTTTGGATGTATTTGGGTGGAGTTATACCATTAAACAAAGGCATAAAATGGCAACTACCACATTGAGCTTTCCCCATAAAGAGATTAAATCCCTTTATTTCCTCTGGAGTGAGAGCTGTCGGATCTCCTCGCATATACTGATCAAAACGGCTGTTTAGTTTGGTGAGGCTGCGAACATAGGAAGCGATGGCATTCACCACTTCTGTAGAATCAATACGTTTGGGTTTATTTCCAGGAAAAGCCTGGGCGAATAATCTTCTGTACGTTTTGTTTCGAGAGAGCCGTTTAACTATTTCCTGTAGCGAGCCATCCATTTCCTTAGGATCTTCAATGGCATCCCGTGCCTGAGCTTCTAAGGTCAAAGCCCTCATGTCATAAAATAGATTAGATTGTAGTGCGGAATTAATTATTGTTGGCGTATTTCTATGAAGAAGCGTTTTCCCATCAATAGAAGTATTTTTTACCAGTCCGTCCGTAAAAGCCTTACCCGGTTGATGGCAGGATGCGCAGCTTCTCATACCCGGTCCAGATAAAGAAGGATCGAAAAATAATTTTTTTCCCAGCTTAACCTTTTGTTTTGTCATAAAATACTTAGGTCCCGGAGCAAAAGCGTTGACATTAAAAGCATTCGTATCAAACAGTGTTTTGGCTTTCTGGTTTAACAAACGATTATATCTAATCGTGAAAAACTTTAGTCTTTTTTGTATCTCAGTAATGGAAGTACTGATCTCATTTACATAGTGAGTGATAAATATTGCCCTGTTAAATGAGTTGAAATCGTTGTTCTTATGTAAATAAGCAATAGCAGCATCAATCTGTGGAATTAAATCCGGGTCCTGCGCTCTGCCGGTATAGTGGGTGAGCACCTTCTTTAGGCTATTCAGGCTGGTTGCACAATCATTCAAGCTATTGTTAAGGGTGAGGGGAGCATCGTAGCCCGTAAGGCCTAAAGTTTCTATTCTGAATACTTCAAGCTTGGCAGCATCCAGTATTCTCCAGTTAGAGAGGGAATGATTGGCAAAATAAGCCTTATATAACTCACAGTTTGATTGCAGCAAATCGAGCTGTTTGATAAGGTCCTTTTTTTCAAAAGTATCATATCGTGGAAACAGGTATTCCGCTATAACCTGTAATCCTGCAGGATTACGCGCCCAGCTAAACGCAGGATTAAGCAAGTCTGCATTTTCAACTTCCTGAACCGGAGGGCCGTTAACTCTTGACGTGGTGGTTCCCATGAAATATTCCGCTGCCCATTCAAATCGTTTGAACAGTCTTCTGGCTTTCAAAAAGAGCTGTTGTAGTTCCTTTTGATCAATATGGCCCCCCATCACTGCCGGCCGAAAGGTATCTTTTATAAAATGATCAAAAGTATCCACCTGAGCCAGAACCGTATCTCTGATTTCATTTTCAGGATGAGGAGACTGTTGTTGAGCCTGGCGCTTACAAGACAAATAAAAAAGCCCTGAAATGGCCAATGCCAACAACAGGGCTAATACGATCCCGTTCTTCTTCCTCATTTTCGGTATTTCCGGACTTCTTGCGGTTCTAAGTCATTTTTGATTAAAGTCGAACGCATTTCTAAAAGGGTTGGCATTTTTATCACGGCTTGTCAATGGTTCTAAATTCCACCGGTGTTCTATAAATGTAAGGATGCTGACTGTCTCATATTCGGTATGATCCACATAGTGCTTTTTCGCAAAAGGTGAAATGATGATGGCCGGAACGCGCGACCCAGGGCCCCAGCGGTCTATTACAGGCGGAGCAACATGATCCCAGAATCCGCCATTTTCATCGTAGGTGAGAATAATCAAAATATTTTTGCCGTCAGGACCATTAAGAGCAGCATTGATCAGCTTAACCGCATATTTCTCACTACGAAAGACGGCGCTGGAACCGGGATGTTCATCATAACCATGGCCGGGTTTTACAAAAGATACACTGGGAAGCGTACCTGCCTTAGCTGCCTCAAGATAATCTTTTACGTCCTTCAGATGCTTTCTACCCGGAGTACCCGGGGCGTAATTCGCGAAATAAACGAAAGGTTCATGATTATAGGCATAAAGCGAAGGTTTACCGGCAACGGCCTTATCCCAGCCCTGTGAATACCATGCCCACGATATCCCTTTAGCGCTCAGTCGGTCACCTATGGTAGGTAAGGTTTGCGGAGGTAAAAGCAGATCCGGATCGGTATGCGGAGGGTGAGGGGAATTTTCCGGATAGACCGTGTTCACTACATACCCGTCCGGTGTCACTTCGCCGCCCTTTATCAATTTTCCTGTGGAAGAATCAACTTTTGCTACAATACTGGAAGGGGCATCAGGCCAGACAGCAGGGGCCGCCGCAATGAGGAAGACGTGATTAAAGTAGGAACCACCGAAACCGCTATGGAAAAAATGGTCGCATAAGGTATATTCTTGGGCAAAGGGATACAAAGGCAATAATTTGGTTTTGTAATACCCCATAGCCAGCCCCTTATAGTGATTGTATAAGGCAAATTTATCCATTTTGCCGCCGTTAATCTGCATCTTTTCACGATAAAAGAGATGAGTTGGGCTGGGAATCTCCTTGTCGGATGGGACATATTGGTCAATATTAAAGTAATGATTGGATAGGTTGGTAGGGAATGCGCTGCTTCTTGGGACGGCCGGCAGATATTTGTAAGGTTTTCCATTTGCATCTACCTGAATAATATTAGCCTTTTTGGCATCCGCCAAGCCGTCTGCACCAGGGAATTGACCATAAAGATTATCAAAGCTGTGGTTTTCCATGTAGATAACTACTACATGTTTTATTTGTTTGATCTCTTTATCAAAAGCTACCTTCTTTTTTTTGTGGCAACCATAGATAACGATACTCGACGCAATCAGGAGAAAAATCGTTCTTTTTGTCATATTTATTGCTTTTGGTTAGGATAACAAGATCGGATTACTACTTAGGCCAATGATCACACCTTGCAACAAAGCCATAAGCTGATGAGTGTATGCCAATGAAAAAAACAGGATCAAATATAAAGATTTTACGAACAAATATTGAGACAACATCAGTTTTCTTCTCACATTACTCTTGGCTTTCTTGCAAAGCCAATGGAACTTTATATATGCAAAAATTGGATCACTGTATCAAGTATTACTAGGGGACGCGTCTGATATAAGATAAACCAGGTGTGTCATTAGAAAACTGAAGAGAATGGAGCGCTTATTCTTCACAGGAATATATAACCCACAAGCTCAGTTCTCTGTTTCCAACAGGTGAACGTTTAAGAAATATTTACACTATTGTTATAGAATAAATCATCAGACCTCCTTTATAACATTCATCTTATGTTTGACTAATTCAGTAATCGCATTGATCGCGGACGGGAATACCTTACGAAGATCTATTTCGGTATTATCATCCAAAACCTTCTTGAGGGTTTTCATAAAAGTATGTTTGACTTCAGTGGCCAGGTTGATTTTCCGTATGCCGTTTCGTATTCCATTCTGTACCTGATCGGAGGGGATGCCTGAACTTCCGTGTAGTACAATTGCAGCATCTACGGCTTCATGTATCTCCTTAAGACGCTGAATGTCCAGATGGGGCTCTTCCTTATAAAAACCGTGTGCTGAGCCGATTGCCACGGCCAGCGCATCCACCCCGGTAGAGGTCACAAACCTTTCGGCTTCTTCCGGTTTCGTAAACCCGTCACTCTTTCGATGTGATTGTCCCAGCTTGGCAACATATCCGAGCTCGGCCTCTACATTGGCATTATACTTTTGTGCCAAATGTACAACCTTACGGGTTATGTCTATGTTTTCTTCAACACTTTTTTCACTGGCATCAATCATAACGGAATCGAAACCTGCTTTGAGACATTTCTCTATCAGTTCATACGAATCAGCGTGGTCGAGATGAAGCCACCCTTTTACGTTATGTTGTTGTAGAAGGGTCCGGGCAATGCAAACCGTACTTGTAAGTCCCATATATTCAATTGAGCTTTGAGTGGCCTGCATGATTAAAGGCATATTCAGTGCACCGGCTGCTCTCACAGAACCCAGGCCTGTCTCGAAATTGTAGAAGTTTACAGCCAAAATAGCTGTATTATTATCTTCCAGTTTCTTCCATTCGTTTCTTAGATACATAGTTATGTATTGTATGAGAATTTTTCTTCTGCTAATTTCATGATTCTTCGATAGTCGGAGAAGGCATTCGTTCCACCGGAGGCAGTTGTATTTATTGCACCCATAATACTGCCAAACTTCGCACAAGTTGCGGGATCTTCTTTCTGAATAAACTTATGAACAAAACCCGCGTTGAAACTGTCTCCGGCTCCAATAGCATCTACAACATCGTTATTAAAGAATGGAGATACGTTATAAATCTTATCATCATCAATAACCATTGATCCGCTTTCTCCACGTTTTATGACTACTAGTCCTTTTTCGTCTGGTAACCTTTTTATTCCATCCGTGATCGTATCAGAGTGAGTTAACATGAGAAATTCCTGTTCATTTGGCAGGAATATATCGATGTTTGGGAGCAGGTTTTTCAGGTTTAAATCCCAGGTTTCAGCAGGATCCCATTGTGGATCCAGAGAGGTTGTCATTCCGGCTTTTTTTGCTCTTTGGAGTAAGTTGTTGAGTCCGGATTTTAAACCCGGCTGAAGAAAAACAGAAGAAATATGTAAGTGCTTTGCCAGTTGAAGTCTGGCGTCATCGATTTCCCCGGCGTTTAATACTTCCATTGCCCCCGGGTAGGTGACCATTGCCCTGTCGTTGCCATTATTAAGAACAATAGTAATACCTGTCTTTTGCTGATTGGTTTTAAGAATAAGACTTGTATCGACGTCTTTTTCTTGCAGGCTATCAATAACCATTTGACCAAGGTCATCGTCCCCGATTTTTCCGATAAAGGATACTTTGGTATTCAGGGCACTTAGATTACATGCAAAAATTGCTGATGAACTGCCTAAAGTAAGGTTCAATTTATGGGCAAGCTTTTCCTTTCCGATCTCCGGAAATGATTCAAGTTCATCTAATATGAGATCAAGGTTAAGTTCACCTATTACAAGTACATCGTATGAATGTGACATCGTCAGTGTCTTAATCGTTTAGGTATTTAATATCCAGTGATCCATATAATTTTCTTGCGTCTGCCATTCGAAAGATTCCCAGATCTTCACAGATACAGTTGGCTGAAGCACACGCGACGCCCCACTTAGCCATTTCCTCGCAAGATTTGTTTCTTATATATCCGGCAATGAGCCCTGCCAGCAGGCTATCTCCGCTACCTACAGTGCTGTATATTCGGGAGAGTTTGCAGCTCACTTTGATCCTTAAGCCTTCCGTGAACAAATACAAGCCGTTGGATCCGGCGGTGACGGCAGCAATTGTACAGTATTCATTAAGCTTTTCCGCCAGACTGATCGGATCATCGGTTTTAAAAAGTTTAGCCCCTTCGTGTATATTGATATGGATCAGATAAGGATGTTTTTCCAATGCATTAACAAGGAGAGTGTCGGCACAATCCAGAAAGACGGGAGTTTCTTTACTCCTGGCGATTTCCATCATCGGGTTATATGCATCGGGGGTTGATCCGTTAGGCCACGAGCCACTCAGACATACGCAATCAACATCGTCAATGATGTTTGAAAATTCTTTTATAAACACGGAAATATCTTTCGGCTTTAATGTGGGACCACTCTCCAGTATCTCGGTATCGGTAAGGCTCCTGGGGGCTTTAAAAGTATAACATATCCTGCTTCGTTCAGATATGGAGGGGCCATAGACAGATATATTTCGGGCTTTACATTCATCTTGAATCGATTTTCCAACTAATCCTCCCCAGAAACCCAGGAGTTTAGTCGTGAATCCATTTTCAGCGATTCCCAAAGCGACATGTACTCCCTTACCTCCCGGGAATGATTTTTCCTTTATGATTCTGTTCGTCCCTCCAACGATAAATTCGTCGCACCATATAAATGTATCTTTAGATGGATTGGGACAGACGACTAAAATTTTCATAAAGTTTGATTGATCAAAATGCGCCGACTATACTTTTGAGATGGGATAGATGGTTACACCCTGCACAACCCTTGAAATACTTCCATTGACCGATGGCGAATCCGGATGGAGCCCCAGGGAAATTGATTTGAAAAAGCTGAGTATTTGGGTTGGCAGCGTATAACAGAAGCTTAACAATTCGTTATCAATAGGCGAATCATTATGATCAATCTCAATAGTGAGATCAAGCGGGAAACTCTTACGAACGGATTTGAAGACACCCATTACAAAACACCCCATTTTGTTTTCGTAGATATTCTGCGCAAGATCCTTCTCATACCGATATACATAGTCGCTGGGTGTAAAGAGATAGATAATTAATGTATGATCGTCAATGGTTGCCTTTGGGCCATGCCTGAATCCTAAAAAGGAGTCATGTTTACAAATAACCTTTCCATCTGTCAATTCCTGAAGTTTCAGGTGAGATTCAAGGGCAATGCCCTCCAGGGGTCCCGATCCGAGAAAAACGGCACGGCTGAAGTTGAGGTTAGCGATTTCTTCAAGAATAGACGAATAGCCAGCCAGAATATGTTCTCCAAAATCAGCTAACGAGTCGATTTGACTCTTAAGCGCGTGGATTTCTGACAAACGCGATATCAAATACGCGCTGATTCCCATTGAAGTAAAACTATTCGTCATAGCCAGTCCCTCATCCTCGGATTCCGGGGGAAGAATAAATACACAACTGTTTTCGTCCGTCGTGTTTCTGGCCAGCGCTCCATTTTCATTACAGCTAATGATTATGTGGAATACTTCTTTACACAATCCGTCTGCCAGGTTCTTTACCCCGAGGCTTTCAGGACTGTCGCCCGACCTGGCAAGTGATATCAACAGCAGGGGGCGGTTCAGATGTACGTACTCCTCAAAATGGGTAATCAGAGTTGTTGTAGGGATTGCTCGCGTAGGTAACCCCATGTTTCTCTTGAAGGCAGATACTAATACTTCTCCAATAAAAGCGGACGAGCCTGCTCCTGTTAAGATGATGTCAGGATTGTTTCTTGTTGATTTTTCCAGAAAAGAAGAAATCCTGTCTCTTTCGAGCGAGAGTTTTTCCCAAACTTTCCTCCATGTTTTCGGTTGACGGGTTATTTCTTTAGCAGTGTGCACAGCTCCTTGTTCGTGCAGCTCGTGCAATTGATGACCAAGATATGATTCATTCATATTTCAGAGCCTTTCAGAGTATTTCTATTAGTCGATGTTAAAATTGCGTACTACAACCTCCTAAAGAGGAATCAATATCATATGACAGTTGTATTTGTGTTATTAAAAAATAATGACCTATCTAACAGCAGGTTGCCTTTGTCGTTTGTAACGCAACGGGGACTCATGCCGATGATAATATTGTTATGGATGTAATTTACTTGAAATGAAAGACAAAAGAAAGGTATTTATTTTCATTTTGTTTTTTCTATAACTATTATAGTGAGTGGGGTTTTTGTTTAGACTGCATTCTTTATGTGTCATTAGACTCTCTTGTGGCGTATAAGTGGATTATTATTAATAATGTTCGTAGTATTGATGTTGATTATGGTTAATAAAAGGCTCTTTCTGTTATTTTCGATTTGTATTGGAATTACATGCTTTTTTGAGGCTATGCAGCCAACTATGGTATTATCGAAAGATTCCAATGTAGCTTCGAAGGTGCATACTTTTCATTTGCAAAATCAGAAACTGGATCTGATGGTTGTGATTAATCGCAATGGCATAATTAAATATGATCAGGTTAGATCAGAAGCAGGCTGGTCGGCGCGATTTGACAAACAACCTTTTGAATTTAGAACAGATGCTGATTTTCGTCTGAATATCATGTGGACGGCATGGCAGGCACCCGGTAAAAATCAAAATGCCGATAACATGATTTACCTGACGAAAAAGGATTTCACCCTTCTCAGGGGAGAGAAGAAGAACGTTTCTTCGAAAGAAAAGCGAATCGTCCTAATCTTCAAAGGAATAAATAATCCGTTGCAAGTCCGGGTAATCTATGAGTTGGACGCTCAAAACTTCTACATACGAAAGAATCTGTCTGTACGATATCCGGCTTTAAGTGATATTGATGCCGGAGCTTTTCTCAGTCGCATGTGGCCTGTCTATGGTCATCTGTTGACGAAGGGAGAAATCCTCAAAGGCGGGGGTTTTGGACAGCCTGTTGCGATATTATCCGATATAAATGATAGTACAGGTGCTTTTTGGGGGCTTGAATATCCTGCCTCGGATAACAACGCAAGAAGGACACCTGCCGGGATTAATCTCAGGTGTGGTCAGGCTCCTTTATAGATACGGCATCTGTGGAGGAGATACTTCGTCACCAGGCCCGAAACTTCCTTTGGTGAAATGTTGTTTTGTATCTTCCTGTAGGGAAACGAAATACAGGAATCAGTAAACAGGCTATGAAACAATATATCATTACCGGGGCTTCGAGGGGGTTTGGGCGTTATCTGGCCGAAGCACTGGGGGGAGATGAGGTGACCTTTCACCTGGTTGCGCGAGGCAACATGGAACAGGTTTCGGAGGTTCTTAGAAAGAAAGGCAGCAGCGTTTATCTTCATCATGTCGATCTGGCGGAAGCATGGAACTTATCTCGTTTACACCACCACATCTTTCAGGAAGTTGATCCCCTGCGGACGGAGTCTATTACTCTGGTGAATAACGCCGGGATGCTTGAACCGGTGGGACCGATCGGAAAATATGACTCTGAAGCCTATCGTAAGAGCCTGGAGGTGAATTTCGTGGCGCCATTGACGCTCACCTGTCTTTTTGTACAAAAGGTACAGAAATGGATATGCCCTAAGCAGGTGGTGATGATTTCATCCGGCGCAGCTAACAAAATCTATTTCGGCTGGAGCAATTACTGCAGTGCCAAAGCAGGACTCAATCGTTTTACCGAAGCACTGGCTCTTGAACAGAAGGAATTCAAATATCCCGTCCACGCGTTTGCCTTTAACCCCGGGCGTACCGATACGCAGATGCAACAGGTTGTCAGAGAACAATCGGCAGAGGATTTCCCAATGGTAGATAGTTTCATACGGTCAAAAAGAGAGGGGACCCTGGCCGATCCGGTCGAAGTCTCCGCCAAACTTGCCCGGCTGATCCTGTCCGGCGAGGCGCCTCCGGGAAAAATGATCGACGCAGCAGATGTGGAATAACAGAATAGGCAATAATTATGCAGGGATAGCAGGGACCTGCCTTAAGAAATTGTAATGGGGATTCTGCCAGGCGAAAGATATTATTCCTACAGCCTGCACTACGGCTTATTATCTATTAGTATGTGACTCTCTGAAAGTCAAAGGGATTTTGTACCTTCAAGTAAATAGAATCTATATATAGATATTTATGTAATGTAAATTCATACGATGGGTTTGATTGACTTGCTGCGATTCGGGGGGCAAGCGAAAAGCAGCATTTTGTGCAGCAGGCAAATCCGGACAGATTTTTCAAAAAGAATATGGGATTGCACTTTCCCCCGGATTCCTGCTCCGGGGGGGAACGATAATAGTAAAAAAGAGGAAAGCGTGCACGCCTGAGCAGTTGAGAAGATGGCCAATAATCACACGAATGATCAGGGGATAGCTTCGACCGGATCCGAATCTGGAAACAGACAGGCTCCTTCTGCCATAAAAAAGAATACCGGGAGAAATAGCGGCCGAAGGCTGGTCATCATCACCTGTTGTCTGGACGACTGGGGCGGCAGCGAGGAGCTTTGGGCAAGGAGCATCCCCATCTTGCTTAAAAATCATAGGGATATCATACTGCTCAAACAAAGGATAAACTTTGATCATCCTGAATTCGTATCGTTAGCCTCTATGGGAATTCATCTCAGGGAGATGGTGCCTCTGAAATCATTTCCACAACGGATGCTGGAAAAATTCGCAAGGCTTCCCAGGCGGATCTATGCAAAATGTAACAGGAATTATCATCTCGAAGACGGGATCATCGAGAGGTTGCGCCGGTTTTTGAAATCGGACCGGCCCGATCTGGTCCTTATCTCGCAGGGTATCAACTTTGACGGATTGATTTACGCGCGGGAGTGCCTACGGCTCAACATCCCGTATGTATTGGTTACGCAGAAAGCCGTGGATTTTTACTGGCCCCAGCCCGGTGAAAGGGCTTATATGACCGAATGCTATAAAAAAGCGCAAAGATGCTTTTTCGTATCGAAACACAATAGAAATCTGACGGAAGAACAATTTGGCATCCGGCTGACTAATAGTTGCATCATTTCAAATCCTGTAAAAATACCTGTAAAACCGATACCTTTTCCGTCCGCACAGCCTGTGTATAAGCTGGCCTGCGTTGCCCGTTTGTTTGTTATAGATAAGGGGCAGGATATCCTGCTGCGTATTTTGTCACGGACCAGATGGAGAAACAGGCCTGTGGCCGTTTCCTTTGTGGGAACGGGCGTTGATGAGGACGGTCTGCGCGCGATGGCCAGCCTGCTGGATCTGAAAAACGTTGAATTTACGGGTCAGGCAGCCGATATAGAAAAAGTATGGAGGGAGCATCATGCCCTGATCCTGCCTTCAAGGAGTGAGGGGTTGCCCTTATCGGTCGTGGAAGCAATGGCCGCCGGCAGACCGGTGATTGTTTCAAGAGCCGGTGGAAATGAAGAGATTGTGGTCGATAATACCCATGGTTTTGTCGGGGACGCCGATGAACGGTCATTCGAAGAGGCCATGGAACGTGCCTGGCAAAGAAGGCTGGAATGGGAACAGATGGGCAAAGAAGCTTCGAAGCATATAGCAACTCACTGGCCGGCTTCGCCAGAAACAGAATTTGCGCAGCGTATCAATAATATATTAGATGAGAAATAGTCCGTTAGTTTCGGTAATTATTCCTGTTTATAACCGGGCAAACAAAGTTGGCACTGCGATCAGAAGTGTGCTGGATCAGGAATATAAACCCATTCAGTTAATCGTTGTTGATGACGGTTCAACAGACCATACGGCAGAGGCGGTGCGGCAATTTCCCGAAGCGGAGTATATCCTCCAGGAACATGCCGGGCAGGGGGCGGCCCGGAACAATGGCCTGAATCATGCGGCGGGCACCCTGATAGCCACTCTCGATTCGGATGATTTTTGGGAGCCGCGTTTCCTGTCCCATTGTGTACCAAAACTGGAGGATGAGCATCTTGACTTTGTATTTGCGAATTGGATACAGGAGTCGCGGAACGATAATGAGCGGGATTTTTTAAGAACCTATGCGAAACTTGCGGATTTTATATATGGCAAAGAGGATGGCTGGATTGATTTGAGCTATGAAGAAGCACGAGCCATTTATCTGGATAATTGTCCCTCGCCTTCCTCATCGGTGTTGCTGCGTAAATCATCGATCGTTTCGGGATGGGATCCCCGGTTCAATATTGCGGATGACTGGTGTATGTTCCTGGATATCATTTTAAATAAAAAATGTAAGGTGGCATTCTGCCTGCAAAAACTTTGGCGGAAAAGTGTAGACGAATCCAATATTTATGACGGGAGAAACTGGAATGAAGTGCTGGAATTACTCTATGTTGAAGATTTCAGGATGTTGCTGGATCGCTACCGGCATTTGCTTACCCAAAAGGAGATAAAGCCAATTGAAAGATTGCACCTGGAGTGCATGCTGAAGCTTGCTATCTATAAATTATTCAGGGAATTCGATATTGTGAAGTTTTTTCACCTGGTAAAACAATCATTTAATTTGGATGCGAATCTGACGTTGAGGGCGATCTCGAAAATCTTAAAAATCCGATTCTATAGAAAATTGAAAAATACGAGACTGGAAACATGAAAAGCGAGGATATTGATAACGCTATTGATAAAGGAATTGCATTCCTTGCAGAACATCAGTTTCCTAATGGAGAATTTTGTACCTATGTGGGATTCGGCGAGGATCTGCAGGAATGGTGTGTGGTTGAAAATGCAAATTTCGAAACCGCGATCATATGTAGTTCATTGCTTCCTTTAAAAGGGAATACCCTTGTTGATTCCATGATCAACAAACCCATTCCCTTTCTCAAGTACCAGATGTTGAGGGGCGGCGTATGGGATTATTTTCCCGTTTTGCATAAAGCGTTTTCAGCGTGTCCTCCTGATTCCGATACCATTTCCTATATCTCCGCTTTTTTTAAGGCCGTTGGAGCGGAGTTCCCTGACAATACACGCATATTACTTATGAACAGGAATAGGAAAAGACTATTCTATACCTGGTTTGCCCCCCGGTTTAATCTAAAAATGAGCAGAACGTATTGGCTGCTCATATTGCGTGGGTTGAAACACCCTTTGCTCAGTTTCCTCTTTTGGAAGAGAAGTGAATGTACCAGGAAGGATATAGATGCCGTAGTGAATGCAAATGTTCTCTATTACCTGGGACTAACAAAAGATACCGCCTTCGTACTCTCTTATCTATTGAAAATTATCGAGGATCACAAAGAAGCTGATTCCGATAAATGGTATTGGAATCCTTTCGTGGTCTATTATTGCATATCAAGGAGTTATAATAAAGGAATTATGGAATTGGAGCCGGTAAAAAGACCAATAACGGAACGCATTTTGGCTGCTATGCAGCCTGATGGCCGGATTGGGAATTCAGCGTTTAATACGGCATTAGCTATAAATGCGATCCTTGATTTCAATTACAAAGTTCCTGAACTTGAACAGGCTATTCGTTATTTGTTGAATACACAGTCTGAAAATGGCTCTTGGCCAAGACGGGTATTATTTTGGAGCGGACCTAAGAAGGAAATGGGCTATGGCTCGGAAGAGCTAACCACCGGTTTTTGCCTAGAGGCACTGGCTCGCTATAAGCAACTTAAAACTACAGAATTAACCACCGGGCAGGCCGCCGAATGAAGTTTCTGAAAGCCACGCGGTACACCGAATGGTGGGAATATAAGCTGTGTCCCTTGCTGGCTGTTGGCTATGCTACTATTTTAATGGGAGATGTATCATTTGTCAAAGCTGCCCTTGATCTGGCTTTTTTACTTTTTCCCATGATCATGGGAGGAATTTTTGTGAGCCTGATCAATGATATCACCGATATAAAAGAGGATCTCAAATGTGGCAAAACAAACCGGATGGCGGGAGTTCCTGTCGTGCTCAGATGGATATTGCCTTTGCTAAGCTTCTCCATCGGCTTTTTTGCCTTATGTCTGCTGCGGCTCGATCTGTTGAGCTTCATTCTGTGCCTTATCCCTGTGGCGGCTTTCAGCCTTTATTCTTTTGAACCTTTTCGATTAAAGCGCAGGGGCGTCTGGGGCATTCTTGCCGACGCTTCCGGCTCTCATATTTTTACAAGCCTTTATATCCTCTCGGCAACAAGCTACCTGACGGGACAGGAAATAAACTGGGTCTGGTTTACGGCTGTTGGCGTTTGGGCTTTGTGCTACGGACTCAGGGGCATTCTCTGGCATCAATTCCTCGACCGGGAGAATGATATTCTGGTGGGGTTGAATACATTTGCAACCTCACGAAATCCGGAAATATTCAGGATGCAGCCTATTCTTATATTCTCGCTGGAAATCCTGGCATTGATGGTTATGCTCATCGAAATCGGACAGCCGCTGTGCATCCTGTTTCTTGCGGGTTACCTGTTTGTGGTGCTCTTCCGCCGCAGAACGCTGGGACAAAAGATCATCCTGGTTTATACGCCCATAAACAATTCATTCCAGGTCCTGATGCTGGATTATTATCAGCTTTTTCTCCCCATTTCTCTGCTTATTGTTGCAGTAAGTGGAGAGCGTTTGGCGATTTGGGTGCTGGCCGTTCATGTAATCCTGTTTCCTCAAAGGCTTATACAGACTATAAAGGATTCCCTGGTCTTCCTCCGCCGTTTGATCCTGCAACGCGTAGAAGAATAGTAAACCACAAAGAGCGCTACGGATTCACCCCGATTATTGGGGCAAGGCAATTCTACTGCGGCGCCTGGCGATTTCTGTGACAAAATCGTCTCCATAGAAAGTGGGATTTTTGTACCTTTTATAAAGCCTCAAAAGGGCGGGTTACCCGTGAGTGTATCATCATTAATCAGCAGACTTTCCGCTTATGCATT
The DNA here is from genome assembly GCA_964572735.1 of uncultured Chitinophagales bacterium. GTDB lineage: Bacteria > Bacteroidota > Rhodothermia > Balneolales > DATFMH01 > DATFNI01. Next base: position 29,164 of record CAZNHE010000016.1, read on the forward strand.
CGTTCTCACATCTGCATTGTCATACGCAATTCAGCCTTCTCGATGGGGCGGCCCGTATTGAAGATATCGTTCAAAAAGCGGCGGATCACCAGATGGCAGGTATTGCCATCACCGATCACGGTAACATGTTCGGCGTGCCGAAGTTCGTGAATGAAGCCCAGAAAAAAGGGGTGAAGCCAATTGTGGGGTGCGAGTTTTATATCACCCCGACTACCATGCATGACCGGGAAAGCCGGGTTCGCTATCACCAGGTTTTGCTGGCGAAAAATATGACCGGATATCGCAATCTTGCGAAATTATGTTCGCTCGGGTATGTCGAAGGTCTCTATTATAAACCGCGCATTGACAAGGAAACACTGGCGGAACATGCCGGGGGTTTGATCGCCACAACCTGTTGCATCGCCTCTGAAATCAATCAGACGATTCTGAAGGAGGGAGAAAAAACGGCCAAAAAGATTTTTGAATGGTATCTGGAGCTTTTTGGGGAGGATTATTACATCGAGCTGCAGCGGCACGGCCTGAGAAATCAGGACCAGTGTAACGAAGTGCTGATCCGCTGGAGCAGGGAGTACGGAGTAAAAGCCATTGCCACCAACGACAGCCATTATACCAATAAGGAAGATTCTGAAGCGCATGATATCTTATTGGCCCTGCAAACCAATGCCGATCTGAATGATCCCAAACGGTTTCGTTTTACGGATGACCATAACAATCTGAATCCCGAATTTTACCTCAAAACGCCGGAGGAAATGCAGGAACTCTTCAGGGATGTCCCTGAAGCGGTGGATAATACTGCCGAGATTGTTGAAAAAACGGAGCTGCTCGAGTTGAATTCGGAGCTGCTGCTCCCCGGCTTCCGGTTTCCGGAAGAATATGCAGGCATGGATGATTATCTGCGCCATCTCACCTACGAAGGAGCCAAAAAGAGGTATGGCGAACTGACCGAAGAGATCACACAACGGATCGAGCATGAGCTGAACATCATCAAAAAAATGGGGTTTGCAGGATATTTTCTGATCGTTCAGGGATTTACGGGCGAGGCAAGAAAACGCGGAGTTTTTGTGGGTCCGGGCCGCGGATCAGCCACGGGAAGTGTGGTGGCTTATTGTATCGGAATCATCAACATTGACCCCATAAAGTATGACCTGCTTTTCGAGCGCTTCCTGAATCCGGAACGCATATCCCCCCCGGATATCGATATTGATTTTGATGATGCCGGACGCCAGACGGTCATTGATTATGTGGTGGAGACATACGGCCGGGATAATGTAGCACAGATCGTGACTTACGGCACGATGAAAGCTAAAACCGCCATCCGCGATGTGGGCCGGGTACTGGGCATATCGCTGACCGAGGTAAATCGGATCGCCAAACTGTTTCCCGAACGGCCGGGGCTCGACACTTTTGAGAAGGTGCTTGACCCGGAGAAAAACCCGGATTCCTGCCAGGAAATCAAACGATTGTTTGATGACCCCGATCCGCAGGTGAGGCGCATGATGAAATTTGCCCGTACCCTGGAGGGATCAGCGCGCCAGACCGGCATTCATGCCGCCGGCGTGATCATCGCCCCGGGGAAAGTATATAATTATGTGCCGGTCGCGCTTTCCAAGGAAAAGGACGTCATCACTCAGTATGACGGGCCGTCGGCCGAACGATGCGGCTTGCTAAAGATGGACTTTTTGGGATTGAAGACGCTGTCGATCCTGAAAACAGTCATCCAGTATGTTAAGGAAAATCATGGGAAAGAGTACACTTTGGAGACAATCCCGCTGGATGATCCGAAGACGTTTGAATTGTATCAGCGGGCTGAAACAATCGGTACATTCCAGTTTGAGTCGGACGGGATGCGCAAGTATCTGAAGGAACTCAAGCCGACTAACATTGATGATATGATTGCCATGAATGCGCTGTACCGGCCGGGTCCCATGCAGGATATCCCGACCTACATCGCCAGGAAGCACGGCAGAGAAAAGGTGGGATATCCCCATCCAAGTCTGGAAAAAATTCTCAAACCGACATACGGCACCATGGTCTATCAGGAACAGATCATGCAGATAGCCCAGGTTTTAGCCGGGTATACACTGGGGGAAGCCGACCTGCTGCGCCGGGCGATGGGCAAGAAGAAGGTCAAGGTGATGGAGGAACAGCGGGAGGTTTTTATTTCCCGTGCGGTTGAGCGTGGTATTGACAAGGCAACAGCGGAAGATGTCTTTAAGAAGATGGCTTATTTCGCCGGATATGGATTCAACAAATCCCATTCGGCGGCATATTCGGTAGTTGCCTGCCAGACGGCCTATTTTAAAGCCAACTACCCGGCGGAATACATGGCTTCTGTGCTCACACATAACATGAATGATATCAAAAAGGTATCGCAATTTATTGAGGAATGCCGGCGGATGGGCATTGCCGTGGATCCTCCGAATGTGAACACTGGTGCGGGCAATTTTGTGGTGCGTGACGGTCATATTCAGTACGGGATGCAGGCCATCAAGGGTGTGGGCGGCGGTGCGGTCGAGGCGCTTGTTGAAGAACGCGAGGAAAACGGGCCCTTCAACAGTGTTTTTGATTTTACAGGCAGAGTGGATTTGCGTTCCTGCAACAGGAAGACTCTCGAGAGCCTGATTACCGCCGGAGCCTTCGAGAGTATCCATCCCAATCGCGCACAGTTGATGGATAACCTCGACCTGGCTTTACAATACGGGATGCGCAAACAACAGGACGAACACCGCAACCAGATCAGTCTTTTTGACGGTAGCGGAGGCGCCGGCATAATCCCTGAGCCGAAGCTTCGTGAATGTGCGCCCTGGACGAACACGCAGCGACTCAAGCAGGAACGTGAACTGATCGGTTTTTACCTGAGCGGCCACCCGCTGGACAAATTCCGGGATGACATTGCGCTGTTTTGCAGCCATCCGCTTATGGAAGAAAAACTGGATGAGCTTGACGACCGCACTCCGGTTTGTTGTGCCGGCATCATCACCAGTGTGAAGAGAGTGACCGACCGCAAGGGGCGTCCGTTTGCCTTCCTGACGATGGAAGACGAGGATGGGAGCGTAGAAGTAATCGCTTTTTCCAATACCTTCGATCAATATATGAACCTGTTGCAGGTTGATAACATCGTCGTGGTTGACGGGGTTACCGACTCCAGAAGCGGCAGCACCAAAATCATAGCCAATGCTTTTGATCGTATTGAAAACCTCCGCGAGAAAAACGCAGGAAAGATCCGGCTCCATTTGAATATACGGACAGATGAACTTGCAAAAGAGGATTTACTCCGGATTTCAGAATTGTTCTCAAGACACCGGGGGAACACCTCTGTAACGATGGATGTTTTCAGTGAACATGCAGAAAAACCCCTGCGCATGAATGCGCGAAAATATGTGGTCGATCCGTCTGAGGAAGTGATCAGAAATTTGCGCAAGATTATGGGTCACGAGAACGTTACCTTGAAGCGGGTTTCATAAGTGAACTGATAATTAAACAACTCGAAGAATTTGTGAAGGCACCTTATCCGGCGCCAGAACGACCGACGGTAATTATCCAAAAATAACGTTAAGAAGGAGAACATAATGGCAAATCCAGTCGCAGTAAGTGATACATCATTCGAACAGGAAGTTTTGCAGTCAGACAAACCGGTTCTGGTGGATTTCTGGGCTGAATGGTGTGGTCCATGCCGCCTGATCGGGCCTATTGTCGACGAACTGGCTACAGAATATGAAGGCAGAGCCAAATTCACCAAAGTTAATGTCGACGACAACCCCGATATCTCCATGAAGTTTAACATACGAAGCATCCCCACGCTGTTGATCTTCAAGGGGGGAGAAGTGGTTGATCAGGTTATTGGTGCGGTACCAAAATCACAGCTAACCAGGAAACTGGACGCGCATGTATAAAAGACACCATAATTTTCATACCGTATTCTAAAAAAAGGCTGCCTCAATTTACAAGGCAGCCTTTTTTAATACAGATGTACTGTTTTGTCAATCTTAATCTATCGTATCGGATAGCTTCCCTGGGAAAAAAGCTATAGAAGCTGCGCGGTTCATTTTTTACCGCAATGAACGCTATGGATTTCGCCCCGATTATCGGGGCAAGATAGTTCATTTAGCGTACCTTGCAGCTTTCATTGCGCCCCTTGCGGTTAATTTTTCGCGCTCATGCTCGTAAAGTCCGGGCGCGGACATTTCATCCATCGCCGGGTAACGATATTTCAGCCGACCTTTCTTCTTTCTTCTTTTTCCTGCCAAACCCGGGGTCGAGAGGGATGAACCAGGTCACGATGAAGGCCGGGATCGTGGCGATCATCACCCAGATGAAGAAATGCTGGTAACCGATCAGATCCTCAATCCATCCGCTGATCATCCCCGGCAGCATCATTCCAAGAGCCATAAATCCTGTTGTTATTGCAAAGTGAGCCGTCTTGTGTTCGCCTTGCGATACGTAAATCATGTAGAGCATATAAGCGGCAAACCCGAAGCCGTATCCAAATTGCTCGAAGGCCACACAGATATTGATGATCAGGAAGTTGTGCGGCATCACCGTTGCCAGGTAAATATAGACGGCATTGGGTAGATTCATGGCGATAACCATCCACCAGAGCCAGCGTTTGAGTCCGTCGCGTGCAGCAAGAAAACCCCCGATGATGCCGCCGAACGTCAGAGCCAGAATTCCCACCGTGCCGTATACAAAACCGACCTCACCGGTGGTCAGTGCCAGCCCGCCCGCTTCCTGGGCGTCCAGCAGAAACGGAGAAGCCAGTTTTACCAGCTGGGACTCCCCCAGCCTGTACAAGAGCAGAAAGGCGAGGATCACCCCGATTTTTTCTTTCCGGAAGAAGGAAACAAACGTTCGGAAAAATTCAGCATATGGAGAAACAGACGACACAACCGAATGGTCGCCTCGCGGATAGGGAAGGATGAACCGATGCCAGAGAACGAGAACGATAAACAGGCCCATAAGAGTCAG
>CAZNHE010000016.1:34228-35378 GCA_964572735.1 uncultured Chitinophagales bacterium
CGGCCGGGCGATGTTCAATTGCCACCATGACGGCTGATTCAGCGTTTCCGACTGAGCCGGTCCGGACGGACTTCCTTTCTTGTAGAAACCATGCTCTTCATTATACTTGTGAGCCAGTTTCAGGAGAGAGGCGGCCGTTTCTCCGGAGATCTTTTGCGTAGAGATCGTGAGGGTTTTGCTTGTTGTAACGATATGCAGCGTGCCCCCTTCAGGCTTATCCTGCGCCGTTGTGTCGGGCAGCGATACCGATGCCACAGATTTCGGGGCGCTGTGCAGCCATACATCGACCGGGGGGAGTCCGCTGTGGCTTTCAATATACCCGGCAAAGATGATGAGCAGTCCCTGGCCTGTGATCATAGCCACCCGGTAGAACGTGCTCCTGACCCCGACAAACCAGGCCTGATCGTGTTCATTGAGCCCAATCATGTAAAAGCCGTCGGCAGCGATATCGTGGGTAGCCGAACTGAATGCCATCAGCCAGAAGAATGCCAGTGTGTATCGGAAAAAGGCAGGCATCGGGATGGTCAGTGCGACGCCACCAAGAGCAGCCCCGACAATCAGCTGCATCGTCACAATCCAGAAGCGCTTGGTTCGCAGGATGTCGACAACAGGACTCCAGAGCGGCTTAATCACCCATGGAAGGTAGAGCCAGCTCGTATACAGGGCAATATCGGTGTTGGAAATGCCCATCCGCTTGTACATAATCACCGAAACAAGCATCACCACCACATATGGGATACCTTCGGCGAAATACAGGGATGGGACCCAGTACCACGCATTTCGGTTTACGGGGCGGTCGTTTTTCTCAGATGTACGTTTCCAAAAAGCCATGCATGATAATTTTTCCGGTGAATTGCCATTTTTCAAACAGATATCCAGTATCGCACATTTTTTCCAATCATAATAGCCGGAATGGCAAAAAAGAACGTGTACTATCGCGCCGCATAACCCCGGAGATAATAGAAATGACAGTCTCGGTGCGAATAGATGCAGTAAACCAGTTTTCTCAATCTTCCACTAAAATCCTCCAGTAGCCACGGGTGCCGCCTTCTCTTTTGATCGCGCCTTTATTTTTCAAAGCATCAAAATGGGCTTGCGCTGCTGAACGGTTGATTCTTAATGTTTTTGCAACGGCTCTGTACGATATTTT
>CAZNHE010000016.1:35478-44531 GCA_964572735.1 uncultured Chitinophagales bacterium
CTATTGCACTACCTATTGCACTACCTATTGCACTACCATCGTCCTGATCTGTTCGCTCAAATATAAAGGTAGCTTTTACAGAATCTATGTTGGCGTCAAACTTAGGCTTTCTGTTGGTGAATGATTCCCAACCACGAATCATCTTATCGAAGCCATAACCTCCATTTTCTGCTAATCTAACAACGCGGAAAAGTTTCGCAATGATGCCGTTGCGTGGCATGGAAATATCTTCTTTCATGATGGATGCAAGTGGCTTAGGTAGTCCACCGGGATTGAAGAACTCAATTCGGTCTGTAAATATTCTAATACGCGGTTTTGCCGGGCTGAAAAAGTCACTATGCGTTAGCAAATTGACCAATGCTTCCCGCAACGCTTCCAATTGTGGATAATCTTCAGAAGCAAAACCCTCAGTAGTCAATTGGAAAGGTAAATCGAGTGAGCGACGCAGGCGGTCAAATAAAGCGAAGAAATATTGCCAAAGATTTTCCTGCTCTTCCAGCCGGAAGGTGTACCGGGGATTGGCAGACGCGTAATCGACAGCAGGGACTTCAAAATAATCAATCCTGAAATCAGTGAACACTGATTGTATGGATTCATTCCTTCCCATGAATAACAGTCCGCTAAAAGTCAGTTTCCCATCCACTAATATCCGCAATTTCTCAAAAAATTCTTTATCGGTAAGTCGGTTGTAAGGATGGGCAGGGTTCATCCGCCGCATATATTCACGGTATTGATTTACAGATGGGGAGTGTAGCTGTTTTATGCCCAATCCATCAACCGTTTTATTCGTTTGGGTTCCGAATGCCTGATCGCGATAAAGGGTATCAATTTCCTCCTTAGTAGCGCGCTGATCGCCACTCGCCGTACGTATAAAAGTATTGGCTAAGGCATTAAAATAGACCGGTTTTTTATCGGATAGATGGATATAAAATGCCAGTACCATGCCTTCAGTGAATGAATATTTTTTGCATACCGGCCGAATCTTCACGTTGAATTTTTCACCCCGCAGAGTGGTTACGAAGTCCTGCTCAATCTTTTCAGGTGTTGACAACCCTTTGATGATAAATTGCTTTCTCTTTTGACGAATACCCAATATGATCCAACCACCTGCGGTATTGGCAAATGCACTTACCGTTTCCCAAACATTTTTGGATAAACCTCCCGCGACCTCTTTTACCTCAAAATCTTCCCATTCAATATCCTGGAGATGTTGTATAAGTTGCTCTCTATTCATTATGTTATTTTCTGCCACATTTTGATGAAAATTGCTGAAATAATATGAAATCCATCACATTATCATTCTTCATATAATTAGCGACTATAATATAACCTTATTCTTTAAATGAACAGTGACGACAATGAAATTCATATCCATCTTTGTTTCCAAATGTAAATAACAGGTAAGTAAATAATTGTTGGTGCATCGTTATAATCAAATACAAATCTTTTAACATGGGTATTTGTCATTTAATGGATGTACAAATTACATTGTTGTCGAATTTAGTATATTCATTCGAAATGTATAAGTACGGTGAGGGCTGAGGGAAGACAGCGTGCAGGAAACACATGATTGATACACATTGCCATCTTTTTGTGGAACAGTTTGACGCGGATCGTGAGGAGGTTATCCGGCGGGCTTATGAGGCCGGTGTCACAGATATTATTATGCCTTCCATTGATCTCCGTTCCCCGGAGCAGATGCGGGATATCGTACATCCGGCCATCCGGTTTTATAAAACGATCGGACTTCATCCGACCGAGATCGAAGCCCTCCCGGAGGATCTGGAGGCTGTCCTAACAAGGGAATCCCAAAAGGATGATTATTACGCACTCGGGGAGACCGGCCTGGATTATTACTGGTCGAAAGAGCATATCCCGGAACAAAAGGAAAGCCTGCGGATCCACTGCCGTGTTGCCCGATCGGTTGAGAAGCCGGTTATTTTGCACAATCGAAACTCAACGGGAGATCTTCTGGATCTGATTGAAGAGGAGCAGGATGGCCGTTTGAATGGTGTTTGGCACAGCTTTACAGGAACGTTGGATGAAGGGAAACGCGCCATAGGTCTCGGGTTGTATCTTGGCGTGGGCGGGATATCGACTTTCAAAAATGCAGGTGTTGATCAGGTGCTGAAACAATTGCCGCCCGACCGGATGATCCTGGAAACCGATGCCCCCTGGCTGGCTCCGACCCCCAGACGTGGGAAACGTAATGAGCCGGCTTTCATCAAATATACCGCTGAAAAGCTGGCGGAAACGCTGAAAATTTCATTCGAAGAGGTGGAGGAAATAACCAGCCGCAATGCACGCAGATTGTTTCAATTATCGTAATGACGGGCGAAGGATCCCGTTTATCATGGCAACGAGGGCCTGCCATGCCACCCCCCGGTGCCTTCTGGAAGGGACTCCTTCTTCAGTCTCCGGTCTCATCAGGATGACATTCGTTGGGAAACACAGAATGTCGCTTCTCCTGGCGCGTTTTATGGGTTGTGCCCAGTAGCTTCTATCCGCATCGTATGCCGAGATTCCGCAAATCCGGATAGCGGCGGCAGATATCGATTTCGGTTTTAAACCGATGATATTCTTCCCGAAAGGGCCGGTCGGTCCTCATTTTTCGAAAGGCTGCAGCCCGTTCATCGTCCGGGAACCGGATAACGGAACGCAGCTCCTGGTCGTACTTCCTTATCGGATTGATCGATTCGAGAACATCTGCGAGTGAAGCCCCATCAGTCGCAGGCATAAAAAGGGAGGGTCCGTCTTCATCATTCCGATATGAGATGAAGGATAAATCAAAGATCTCTGCAATAGCCTGCATCATCATTTTCGTGGCATTTTCCTTTGCCTGAACCGAATAGCCGGCAATATGCGGTGTGGCCAGGAAAGCAGCCCTGATAGTGTCCGGACTGCACCGGGGCTCATTTTCCCATACGTCGATTATGCAGTCGTCAACGTATCGCTCCTGCATGGCCTTCAACAGCGCCATTTCGTCAACCACTCCCCCGCGCGAGGCATTGATGATCAGTTTGTACCGGTTTTTTTCCAGCTTTTCGGCGTCGAGCCAGTGTTGCGTAGTATAAAGTCCGGTGGTTGTTAACGGAACATGAAAGGTGAGGATATCACACGAAAGCACATCTTCAAGTGTGGCAGAAGTGAAGTCCTGGTCTCGTTCTCCACGCGGCGGATCATAAGCCAGATAATGAATCTTCAAGGTGTCCAGCAATCCGACCAAAGCCGATCCCGCATGCCCGGCACCTATGACTCCGATGGAAAGTTCGTGAAGGTCGATATTTCTATGATCCGACCACAAAATGAGGCCTGTAGCGATGTATTCGGCCACGGCGCGTGCGTTGCATCCCGGTGCGGAGGCAAAATAAATATTGCTCTCCTGCAGAAATCTGATGTCAACATGGTCGGTTCCTGCAGAGGCTGTCCCCACGAAACGCAGCGACTTCGGCAGGGCACCCAGGGTTTCGGCATTGATCCGGCTTACCGTGCGGACCAGCAGGACATCGGCGTCATCCAGATCCGGAAGTCCGCCGGCCGGATCAAATGTGATCAAATCGATACCTTCCGGCAGCCAATCTTCCAGATGATAAATATTGCGGTCGGCCAGCAGGGTGAGGGACATACGTGGGCAGGCCTACAGGCGGTTTAAATGATGCTTCCGTTTACTGACAGGGGGATCCAGCACCTCCCGCAGCAAAACGGCGTGCTGCAGACTTTGCACATTAGTGAGGGAATCGATCAGTTTATTATGATGATATTGCGCCTTCCCGCTCTCACCGGGTGGCATTAACACCTCAGTGGCAGGATGGAATCCCAAAGGATCCCTTTTATTTGGTTTTACGGACCGCGGAGAAGAATCTTTGGTTGTACGGATATTTATTCTCCGAATGATCGGCTCCGGTTCGGCAGGTTGTTCGTGATAAACCGGTTCTATATTTTTCCTTCTTTGATGGTAAAGCTGTTCCATTTCTTCGGAATGGTTTCCATCGCTTGATACAACACCAGGAAATGTTGCCGGCTCCCGTTTCATCTCGTCGGGCGCTGAACGGAAGCTTCTCAAATCATGATCTTTCTGTATGGCATCACGATTGCCGGATGAGCGTGAATTGGAATCTTTTTTACCTCCTCCGGTCAGCAGCCGGTAGAAGACGTAAATAATGAATCCGATAAAAATAAGATTTGCTAATGAAAAATGATCCATCGGTGCAGCCTTGCAATTTCGGATGATACGCCCGTTATCGATACCTTGTTAAGGTAATGGTTTCCAGCGAATGATTCTTTGTGTTGTTAATAGCTGATGGTCAATTGTGGCATAAACCCCATTCATGGATCGACATAATAGCTATGAACAACCAACTGTTATATAGCAACCGGCAACCAACCATCAACCAATAATCCATGAACCAACCGGATATCCTGTCGCTGATTTGTAAAAAAAGAGACGGTTTGCGGCTTTCGGAAGATGAAATCTCCCGGCTCATCCGCTCATACACGGCTGGTCGTATTCCTGATTATCAGATGAGTGCCCTGCTGATGGCGGTATTTCTGAACGGCCTGGAGGAGGAGGAATTGTCGGCGCTCACCGAAGCGATGCTTCACTCGGGCAGTATTCTTGATCTGTCCGATATCCCCGGGAAAAAGGTCGATAAACATTCCACAGGCGGAGTTGGTGATAAGGTTTCGCTGATTCTGGCGCCTATCGTGGCCTCGCAGGGGGTGCCTGTCCCGATGATAGCGGGCCGCGGACTTGGCCATACCGGCGGTACGCTCGATAAGCTGGAGTCAATTCCCGAGTATAATGTGAATCTAAGCCTGGATGAATTCCGCAGGATCCTTGGCAAAACCAACATGGTGATATCCGGACAAACCCGCGAAATCGCCCCCGCTGACAAGCTCCTTTATGCGTTGCGCGACGTTACCGGAACGGTTGAGAGCATCCCGCTGATAGCCGGCAGCATCATGAGTAAGAAACTGGCTGAAGGGATTGGCGCCCTGGTGCTCGATATCAAAACGGGCGACGGCGCTTTTATGAAGACGCATGAAGATGCCATCCGCCTCGGCAGGACGCTGGTGGATATCGGTGAACGATTCGGCACGACGACCATCGGCTACCTCACGGATATGAGTCAGCCGTTGGGCCGCAATGTGGGGAACTGGCTCGAAGTGACCGAGTGCATTGATGCGCTGAAAGGAGATGGACCGGAGGATCTGATGACGGTTACCCATGTACTGGCAGGGACTATGCTGATGCTCGCAGGAAAGACGGGATCAATCGACGACGGAATGATATTAAGCAAAAAAGCTATTGATAATGGCGCAGCTTATGATAAATTTATTGAGAATGTTGAAGGTCAGGGTGGGGACGCGAGTTTTATCGAGCATCCCGAACGATACGAAAAACCTTCTCATATATTTGAAATAAAAGCATCCGGAAAAGGTTATTTGAAATACATCAAAGCTTTTCAGACAGGCATGGCTGCCCGGGAACTGGGTAGCGGCCGGAAGGTAAAAGAAGACCGCATCGATCCGGTTGCGGGCATCAGGGTACACCATAAGATCGGTGACTTTGTTCAGGACGACGAAACATTGTTTACCTGCTTTACGAATAATAAAACAGTTGAACGTGAGGTTCGTTTATTATTACAAAACACAGTTTCCATAGAAGATTCGCGGCCCGAACCCATCCCGCTTATATCGCACAGGATAGACAGGGATGGTATAACGGAATGGGAGAGAAGGCCGTAATCGGTGTGTGGAACCAACTAACCATGAAGTAAAAACAGCATATTATGTGGAAACGATTTGTACGTGCAATTAAATCGCTATTTGGCGGGGTGGTTCGTTCAATTGAAGATCCCAGGCTTATTCTCGAGCAGAATATCCGGGAAATGAATGATCAGGTTCCCAGGATGAATGAAAACATTGCCACGGTGAAAGCCAATGTCATGCTGCTCCAAAAGGAAGTTAACCGTAATGAAAAGGCAATAGCGGAATATACGGCCAAGATCAAGTCGGCCATAGCGGCCAACCGTGACGATATCGCGGGCACGTACGCCCTTCAGCTTGAGAAGGCGAAAGAAGGCCAGGCCACGGCTAAAGAGCAACTGAGTTATGCAGGGCAGGCATATGACAAGGCATTGCAGGTAAAAAAGGTGTTTATGCGTGAGAAGGACAAAAAGATCCGTGAAGCGCGTGATGCCCTGCGGGCCAGCGAGCGGGCGAAATGGCAGTCGCGTATCGCCGACACCCTCGAGCAGTTCGAAGTGACGGGCATCGACGCCACACACGATGAAATGATCAGTCGCATCAATGAGGAAACAGCGAAAAATGAAGCCCGTATGGAAATAGCCCTTGACAGCATCGATACTCAAAGCATGCAGATCGAACAGGATGCAGAAAAATTTCGCGCCGCCGAACTGGTTAAGCAATTCAAGCAGGAGATGAACCTGGAATCGGGGGGAAGCGGAGAGAAAGCCAAAGAATTGCCCGATGCAAACCGGACAGAAGAGCAATCTTCCTCCGATACGGAAAAGACGATAGGCAAAGAACGGTCGAAGTCATAATTGAAATGGACCAGGGCGAATATGACCGGATCAGGGAAGCCTGGAAGGATCATTACAGATCAATTCTCAGGCTAAAGAAAAAGCTCGGCGGGCTTCGTTATACCGAACAGGTGAACCGGGCTCTTGAGCAGATGAATCCCGAAAATGTGATGGAAAACTTTGACCTCGCCTTGCTCAGATTCCGTGAAAAGATGGCTCTTGCAGAGGCGCGCATTTCCGCTGCTCTGCAGGGTACCGACGAAGAAAAACCGGATGCCGGGGAGGAATCGTTTGCCGACACAGAGGAAGAATTAAGGAGGATCCGGGCAAAACAGACCCTGGAAGAACTTAAAAACCAGGTGGGCATGTTACAGCAGGAGGTCGAGACGAAGGCACGCTCCATGAAAATCACCAAAACAATTGGTTCATCCGGCCGTACAACAAAGGAAAAAACAGAAGCTCCTGCAAAAACCATCGGAATTCGGCGGGACACGAAAAAGCAATAGACTTTTGGAAAAAGAGATCAATTATACACGAGAAGCATTCCTGCACCCCATGAACGTGGGGCTTCTGCTCGTTGCGGCTTTGTCGGCCTTTTTTCTGAGCAACGCCGGCTATCTGCCTAACGTGATTTTGAGCATGGCGTTCGGCCTGGAACTGGTTTATCTGGGCGTGGTGCCACGTATGCCCCGGTTTCAGCGGACAATCAAAATCAGGAAGCTGAAACAGCGCTCCCGGGAAATGGAAGACAGAGAGATGTTCGGTACCCTTAACCCCGGGTTTCAGCGCCGTTTCCTGGTGCAGAAGCACCTGAGCGACCGTATCAATCAGAATTTTGAAAAGCTGCCCTATACCACGCAGGGAATGCTGGGCAGTATCACCAGAAAGATTGAGGGACTCCTGTCGAATTATATGAACCTCCTTGATCTGCTTGGCCGCTACGGAAGCCTGGCGGAATCGGAGACGCATGCTCATCTCCAGGAGAAAATCAGGGAAGAGGAAAAGGAACTGGAAGCAACCGGATCGGATAAACTGCAGAATATTAAAAGAAGACGGCTGGATATTTTGAAAAAGAGGCTGGAGCGGTTCGAATCGGCCCGGGAGAAATATTTGATCTGTGAAAGTCAGCTCGAAACAATAGAAGATGCGATACGGTACATTTATGAACAATCCATGACGATGAAAAATCCCGATGAGGTCGGTATGCAACTGGATAACCTGCTTGTTGAGGTGGAGGATACCGCCCAGACGATCAGTGATATCGACGATGACCTTTCGGCTTCTTATAGTATATTCGATACGGAACAGGATTTGTTGTATAATGACAGAAAGCCGGAAGAAAAAGACCGGCCGGCGGAAAAACGGATCAGAGAATGAATTGTTTGTATGAATGAACAGCTATACTCCACATTGCTCCTGAGTGTTGACGATGAAAATATCGCCACGCTGACGATCGACCGGCGCGGAAAGTTGAACGCGCTCAACAGCACGGCACTCAATGAACTTGAAGATGCGATTGGCGAGGCAGATCGCCGCAGGGATATCCGCGGAGTACTGATTGCCGGCGGCGACCGGGTTTTTGTGTCCGGTGCGGACATCGAAGAACTGGCCGCTCTGGATGAAGCATCAGGAAAAAAAGTAGCGGAAAGGGGGCAAAAAGTGTTCGGACGCATAGAAAAGCTTGGAAAGCCGGTAATAGCCGTAGTTGAGGGATATGCTTTGGGGGGTGGCTGTGAACTGGCGATGGCGTGCCACCTGCGGGTTGCCGGCAAAAAAGCGGTCTTCGGCTTTCCCGAAACAGGACTCGGCCTGCTTCCGGGATATGGGGGTACTCAGCGGCTCACCCGGCTTGTCGGGCGTGGCCGTGCCATGGAAATGATCCTCACGGCCAACCGTATCACGGCTGATCTGGCGCTGGCATACGGACTCATCAACCGGCTGGTAAGTGCCGGAAGTGCTATGGATGAGGCAAAAGATCTGATGAATACCATCCTCAGCCGCGCCCCCCTGGCAGTGGGTTCGGCCATACGTGCCATTGATGCTGCTTCGGATTCCCGGGAGGGATATCACACCGAGGCGGAATTGTTCGGGAAACTATGCGGAACCAATGATTTCAAAGAAGGAACCGACGCCTTCTTTGAGAAACGTGAACCGCAATTTCATGGAAACTAAATCGGATCATTTTGGAACCTGAACCTCCGTCATCTAAAGGGGCTGCGCCATGAGTGACGTACTCCTTATCATCCTGATGATCCTGCTGAGTGCCTTTTTTTCCGGTTCCGAAATCGCGTTCATTTCGGCTAACCGGCTGAAGCTGGAAATCAAAACCCGCCGTAATACCGCAGGAGCAAGGCAACTGGTGTTTTTTACGAAACATCCGGAAGAGTTTCTGGCTACGACGCTCGTCGGGAATAACATCGTCAATGTAATCTATGCGACGCTGATCACCATCTACCTGATCCCTGTCGTGGAACGGGAGTATTGGGTGATTATGGGCGAGATACCCTC
>CAZNHE010000017.1:0-40913 GCA_964572735.1 uncultured Chitinophagales bacterium
GGCAGTGCATCCAGCTCGGAGCGAATCATGACCGACGGACCTTCCCTGCCGTTCCCATACACAAAGGCAATGCCCGCACCTCCGATATCCTCAATAACCTGATCCGGATTTGTGGGTTGCAGAAATTGTTTCACGAAATCTGCGGTAGCCTTCTCTTGGCCTCCGATGTCCGGATGCTGATGAATATGCCGGCGGAATTCTGTAAGATCATTTCCCTTTCGGGCAAGGAAACGGGCCATTTCCCCGAAAGCAGAATCTTTGGATGGAAAAAAATTTTCGATCCGGTTCATTCCACCCGTTTTTCTATATAAGACGAATTCATCAGGCCGAGGGCTCCCATATATTCGAGTCGAAACCGGATAATGTCTCCCACCTTATAATCGGGTTTATTATCTCCCACATCCAGTACCAGCATATCGGAGCTGGCGTCGATGATTTTTATTTCCGGATTGATGGGAATCAGATATTCCGCATCGATATCCAGGATTCCAATATCCACGATAGCACGGTGGTGCATTTCCCCGTACATCTCCTCATCGACCTCCATCGTCTCGCCGGACGGATTGGCTCCAAGCTGGCCGCTGGGCATCATCGGCTTTTTGTAGATCTCGATGACCTGTGTATAAAGCTCCAGAACCCCGGGTTCCATGCCATCGAGCGTCTCATGGGTGAACAGGTTGATCCCGAAAAATAAGGCCTCTCCCACCCGGAAGTGATTGATTCCTTTCGGGAGCTCTCCGTTCAGCAGCAAGGGAATGGTGACGGTGGTACCTCCTGAAACATACGGGATATCTTTGTGAAACTTCAGCTCGATCAACTGTTTGTATAACGTTAGCTGGATGAGTTTGTCGGCACTCGGCATGACCCCATGCAGGCAATTGAGATTGGTACCCAGACCAATCACTTCGATTCCCGGCAATTCAAAAACCTGGCTGTAAAATTCAATCAGGTCCTCGCGCATCACTCCCTCGCGGAGATCGCCCATTTCCACCATGATGAGGATGCGGTGCGTTTTGCCCTGTTTCCCGGCCTCTTTTGAAAGCGCCTTAATCGTCTCCAGTTCAGTATTAAAACTTACGTCGGCATATTGTACCACCTCGCCGATGGCCTCTTTAGGCGGCGGCTTGATATAAATCGTATTGATATCCGGATTTATCTCTTTAATCTCCCTGAGGTTACTAACCCTCGAATCCAGCACTTCGGCCGGTCCCAGGTCGATCACTTCATTCAGATAATCTTCATTCCCGCACAATAACTTCGTGGTCACCCCCCATTCTATTCCGTTTTTCCTGAACAGATCGTCCAGGTAGCGGTAATTGTGACGAAGCTTCTCACGATAGAGTTTTAAATAAGCCATGACTATTTCTGTAACCGCATCTCCAGGTATTTATTAGTAAACCCGTATTTCTCATAAAGGAACCTTGCCGGGTTGTCCGGCTCCACGTGCAGTGCAAGGGCGCCGTGGGTATGTGCAATGGTTCGTTCCATGAGTTTCTTTCCGATACCTGATCCGCGGGATCTTTTATCTACAGCAATATAAACCAGGAAATTTTCAGGGATGTACCCGCTCATGCCCGTATAATTAACGACGGCGGCGCCCACGATCCTGCCGCTGTCGTGGGCCAGTTCAACAAAGCCGCCTTTCCCTTCCTCACTACTGAAAGTATACTCCAGGCAACGTATGATGTGGTCGTATTCGTCGCCGTATTCATCCAGATGTTCATAAAGGAAATCCGCTATCTCCTTCCTGCCGAACGGCGGGCCGGTCTCCTCCTTATCGAAAGTATCATAGGAAAGGTTCTGTTTTTTATCAGGGTTCCGAGGGTTCATATTGTCATCCCGTTGAGTTCCGGCTGCTGTTTCTTTAATTCCCGTGTGTGTTCTGCCGTTCCTTCAATCGGCGGCCTGCGGGGCACGTCTCCCGGGGCTCTCGCAGGACGATCTCCTTTGATTGGTCATTTTCATCTGGATTAAAAACGTTTTAACAAGAAGCTTACGGAAACAAGACGATCTCTTTTGTTGTTCCGTCTTCTATTATACGTGTACATATAGTATTATCAGCCGTTTACATACATACTAAGTAGCTATAAAGCGTACAGTAGTATATATGGATTTATCACAAGTAATTCAACCCATATTCATATATCAGGTTATACGGATTATATGACAATATACCTGAGGAGATGATGGATGATTCTATGGATATTTCATAACGAAACACCCTTTCGTTTTATTCTACCCTGTTGAAGTTATTGAAGTAAACGATTTCATATCCCAATGCGGAGCCAGATGCCTGTATGGAATAATACTCCTCCTGAAAAACCTTTACTGAACCTGATCATCCGGGGAAGCATCTTTCGGTAAACGGGCGATTAGCTCAGCGGAAGGGCATCCCGACGGGTCGGGAGGTTCACCGGTTCGAACCAGGGCAAGGGGGCTGAAAATTTCAAAAAGTTCAATAAAAACGTATATCAGAAATGGTTGGGGAACGGCGTTTTCACTCTATGAACTTCCATGTGGCGATAGCGGCGGGGGAGGATTTGAGCCGGCATCTGTCCGCTGAAATCAGAGATAATCCCTGTATAATGCTTATCGAATCCCCGAGACCGGCACGTGAGCCGTAAACATGATTCTCCTCCAATACGAAAAAAGGCATCCTGTTCCATTCCAGAATGCCTCGTAAATAGTGGCGGGGGAAGGATTCGAACCTCCGACCTTCGGGTTATGAGCCCGACGAGCTACCAGCTGCTCCACCCCGCGATGTGTAGACCCTTAATATAGGGTCGAATAGCCTCAAATGTCAAGGAAAATCCTTCCCCGCTGAAATAATTACGCGTTAAGTGATCCATGCGGGGTTGTTGAGATGCGCTATTATTGGTAGTTTTCCGAGCTATGCAACACTATCCTGAAATGCAAAAATGATGAGGAATACATGACCGAGAAACACAACATTGCTCCGTCGGAAGTACGTTCTGTTCTGCGCAAGCATCTTCTGGTGGACGGATACGATATGGTGCTGGACTTTGAGAAAAGCCGAAGCCCTTATATCTATGATTCCGGGAACAAGAAAAGGTTTCTGGATTTTTTCACTTTCTTCGCATCCAATCCGCTCGGCATGAATTACCCGAAGGTTGTGGAAGACGATCATTTCAGGGAGAAACTTCTTCGTGCAGCAATGGTCAAACCCACGAATGCCGATATTTATACTACCGAACTGGCCGAATTTGTGGATACATTCGACCGAATCGGCATCCCGTCGTATCTTCCGCATCTTTTTTTCATCTCCGGCGGGGCCCTCGCTGTGGAAAACGCACTGAAGGTTGCCTTTGACTGGAAGGTTCAGAAAAATTTCGCAAAAGGATACCGCACGGAAAAGGGATTCAAGGTATTGCACCTGAAACAGGCTTTTCATGGCCGTACCGGATACACGATGTCGCTGACCAACACCCTCCCCGAAAAGGTTATGTACTTCCCGAAGTTCGACTGGCCGCGCATCGACAACCCGAAGATGATCTTCCCGATGGAGGGGAAAAACGAAGAAACGGTCATCCAAAATGAAAAACGCGCGATCCTTCAGGCAGAAAGATATTTTGAGATGTACCCTGACGAGATCTCCAGTATCATCCTTGAACCTATTCAGGCAGAAGGCGGAGACAACCATTTTCGTCCCGAGTTTCATCGCGCCCTGCGCCGCCTGGCCGATCAGTATGATGCTTTGCTGATCTATGATGAAGTACAGACCGGCGTCGGTCTTACCGGAAAGTTCTGGGCTTACGAGCATTTCGTCAAGCCGGATATCCTCGCTTTCGGTAAGAAAATGCAGGTATGCGGCATTCTCGTCGGTTCCCGTATCGATGAGGTGGAAACCAATGTTTTTAACGTATCTTCAAGACTAAACTCGACCTGGGCAGGGAACCTTGTCGACATGGTACGGATGCAGAAATACCTGGAAGTGATTGAAGAGGATCACCTCGTGGATAATGCTGCCAAATCCGGCGATTATCTGCTCGCCCGGCTCCGGGAACTGGCGGAACGCCACGAATACATGACCCAGCCCCGCGGAAAGGGACTGATGTGCGCTTTCGATATGCCGAATGATGATGCCCGCACGATCTTTCTGAACAAGGCTTATGAGCTGGGGGTCATCATCCTGTCCTGCGGAGAAAATACCGTACGCTTCCGCCCTCCCCTCAGCATCCAGCCGGAACATATCGACGAAGGACTCGCCATTATCGAAAAGGCGCTTGAATACACGCGAGATCGTTATCCGTCCGCCTTATTGGAAAAAACGATTGGAACCAAAACCTCTGAAGCGTTTACGAAAGTGCCTTAATCGTTTTGGAGCGGAGGGGGATTATGGCAGGCTGAAGGTTACAGGTTGAGAGCTACAGGCTTGACCCGTCCTGAATAGAGTTGACAGTGGCTCATCGATAAACAAACCTTCAACCTTCAACTTGCAACCTTCAATCCACTCCTCAGATCGCCTGCATTCCCTGGGGCTGGATGATTATTTCATTCATAACGGAACCGGCGGGCTGGGTAACAGCGTAATAGACGGCCTTTGCCACTTCATCAGGGTCGAGCATATTGCCGGAGTTAACCTTCATATCTATTTTATTTGTATTCCAAAAGGGAGTATTTACGCTCCCGATATAAAGCATACTAAAACGGATATTGGTGCGGCGCGTCTCTTCCGTCAATGATTTCACAAAACCCGTGAGTGCGAATTTGGTTGCCGAATAAACGGAACTGTTTTTCACGGGCGATCTGCCCAGGATGCCGGGGAACAGCACGACGGTACCCTGGCGGGCGGTTTCCATGTAACGCATCACGCTCTGCACTACCAGGAAGGTTCCATAAAGATTGGTGTCGATGATCTCTTTGGCTTCTTTGGGAGGAATATCCAGCAGGGGTTTGATCAGTCCCAGGCCGAAGGCGTTAATAAGCACGTCGATCCGGCCGAATTCTTTTGCAACCTCATTCACCATATTAATCACGGAAGACATATCGGTGACGTCTACCTCTGCAGCATATGCCCTGCCATCATCATTATTAATGTCCCGCGTTATCTCTTCGGCCTTTCCTTTGTTCCTGGAAGCCAGTACGATCTGTGCTCCCGTCTTTGCCAGTAACCGGGCACACGCCGATCCGATCCCCCCGGCTCCCACGATCAAAATAACCTGGTCGTTCATCTTAGCCTCTCACTTCAATTTCATCGCTTCCGGAATGACCGATTCGTAAATCTCCTTCAGTTCGGAGACCGGAAGCCGGCAGATTCCCGCGATATCGAGTGTGGTACCGGAGACCTCTCCAAGATGACGGACCGGGATATCTTCCCGGCGGCAGCATTCTTTGAAATCATCCCAATCCTCCGGTTTGAGTTCCACAACAATCCCTGATTGTGCCTCGCTGAACAGGACTTCCGTTGTTGTTCCTTCCATATCGTCCAGATTCAGCCGGGCGCCCAATCCACTGAATAACGCCATCTCGACCAGGGCAACGGCCAGCCCCCCGTCGGAGAGATCGTGGGCTGCTTCGATCCAGCCGCGGCGGATCATAGACAGCACAACCTCCTGCAGGCGTTTCTCAAAATGGATGTCGAAGTGCGGAGCGTCTCCGGCTGTTTTTTTATGTATCCGGCTCAGGAATTCGCTGCCGCCCAGCCTTTTGCGGGGGGCGCCAAGGTAAATCACCAGATTGCCCTCTTTCTTAAACGGAAATGTTCTGGCATCCTTCTCAACGTCCTCCACGAGTCCAAGCATACCGATAGTCGGGGTGGGGAAGACGGCTCCTTTCTGATTTTCATTATAAAAACTGACATTCCCGCCTGTCACCGGAGTATCGAAAATGCGGCAGGCCTCACCCATTCCCGCTACGGCTTCTTTGAATACCCAATAGGCCTCCGGCTTATACGGGTTTCCGAAATTGAGACAATTAGTGACCGCCAGCGGCTTTCCTCCCGAGCAGACAACATTCCGGGCAGCCTCGGCTACTGCTATTTGCGCTCCCTTACGGGGATTCAGATAAACGTAACGGCCGTTACAATCCGTTTTGACTGCCAGTCCCCGGCGGGTATTTTTAATACGAACGATCGCCGCATCCGTCGGTCCCGGACCTGCAACCGTATTGGTGCGCACCATGGTGTCATATTGTTCATAAATCCATCGTTTGGAGGCGATATTGGGAGAATGAAGAAGTTCGCGTATGGTTTCCTCATAATTCGTTACCGGCGGAATCCGGCTTTCGTCAAACGACCGGGCTTCATTCAGGTAGGCGGGTTCTTTTGCCTCCCGCTCATAAACAGGCGCTCCGCCACCCAAAACCAGTGATTCGGCCGGGACATCTGTCTTCAATTCTCCCTCTCTGTAAAAAAAGAGTCTTCCGGCATCATTGACTTCACCGATAACCACCGCATTCAGATCCCACTTTGAATATACGTCGATGATCTCCTGTTCGCGGCCTTTCTGCGCGCAGATGAGCATCCGTTCCTGGCTCTCGGAGAGCAATAACTCATAAGCCGTCATATCTTCCTCGCGCATCGGCACCTTATCCAGGTCGATGGTCATTCCGCAACGGCCCTTGGCGCTCATCTCTGATGAGGAGCAACAGATTCCGGCGGCGCCCATATCCTGCATACCAACGATAGCTCCCGTTTTAATGGCCTCGAGTGAAGCTTCCAGCAGGAGTTTCTCGGTGAATGGGTCGCCGACCTGCACGCTCGGGCGTTTGGCTTCACTCTTTTCGGAAATCTCCTCTGATGCGAATGTTGCCCCGTGGATGCCGTCGCGCCCGGTGCTCGCTCCGACAATCAGAACCGGATTACCTTTTCCGCCTGCCGTCGCCGAAACGGTTTCTCCTGCCTTGACCACACCGACGCTCATGGCATTCACAAGAGGATTTCCCTCATACGATTTATCAAAATAAATTTCCCCCGCCACTGTCGGCACCCCGAATGAATTGCCATAATCTGCAATACCGCGCACCACGCCATCAAGCAGAAAACGGACGCGTTCGCTGGTCAGTTCTCCAAAGCGCAGGGAATCGAGTGCCGCTATGGGACGCGCACCCATCGTAAAAATGTCGCGGTGGATCCCGCCGACACCGGTGGCAGCCCCCTGATACGGCTCCACTGCCGAGGGATGATTGTGGCTCTCAATCTTAAAAGCACAGGCCAGGCCGTCACCGATATCCACCAGGCCGGCGTTTTCCTCCCCGGCCCCGACCAGCAGCTGTGATCCGCTTCGGGGAAGGGTCTTCAGCAGGGCAATTGAATTTTTGTAAGAACAGTGCTCGCTCCACATCACCGAATATACCCCCAGTTCGGTATAACCGGGATTTCTTCCGAGAATGGAACAAATTTTACCAAACTCTTCCTCGGTTAATCCGTGTTCCAGGGCCAGTTCCAGGGTTACTTCCGGCTCATTTACTGCGATTTGTGGCATATCTTATAAATTAAAATGAGAATCGTCTCCCAAAAATACGAAAACGTGCCGGTTGGTTTAAACTCTCCCGGAAAACTTGCTGAAAATGAGGATGGAGAAGAGAACCCAAATTCCCAGGATGCCATCCCTAACCTGCTTTCCGCCTTGTACCGCTATGCTTACCAAATTCCTGCGATATACCATGAATAGAATCTGAAGCTGTCGGAGGACCTTCTGCATCATGGAAGCGAATATCCTTCCGGATGGCTATATCTGAAAAATCAACCCGGTTATACGTTCGGCCCGCTGCAGCCGTTCAGCATTTACAGGGCCGGCAGACAGATTCTGCGAAACGGGATAGAGATGAGGAAATTTTTGGCGAAATCCATGTATGAAAATCACCATTTATTCGAAGTGCGATATATTCTTTTTGCAACCCCGCCTTTATTCTCCCGTAAAATAGCGAGACAACCTTTTGGCTATGAAGTTCTATCTCATTTCTTATATTGTATTTCTTTAAATAATAAATCAAGACAGCTATGATTAAAAAGCTCATCCCTGTTGCCATCATAATCATTTTGATTTTATGGGGAATCGGTGCAAACAACAAACTGGTTAACCTGCAGGAAGACGTCCGCGCGCAGTGGTCGCAAGTGGAGAACCAATACCAGCGGCGTTCGGACCTGATTCCCAACCTGGTCAATACGGTAAAGGGAGCTGCCAATTTCGAAAAATCGACTCTCACAGCCGTCACTGAGGCGCGCAGCAAGGCAACTTCAATAAATATCAATGCCAAAGATTTGACGAACCAGCAGGCCCTGGCACGATTCCAGCAGGCGCAAAGTCAGTTGAGCGGGGCGCTTTCACGGCTGCTGGTTACGGTTGAGCGTTATCCTGACCTGAAAGCCAACCAGAATTTCCTGGGCCTGCAGACCCAGCTTGAGGGGACTGAAAACAGAATTTCTGTTGAACGCAAACGTTTTAATGATGCCGCCCGGAATTATAATACCGCTATCCGGCGCTTCCCGGGCAGCATCATTGCCGGAGTGTTCGGATTTGACAAGATGGCCTATTTTCAGGCCGAAGAAGGGGCGGCCCAGCCACCGAAAGTTCAATTTTAAGAATCTCTCATGAGTGAATCCGAAGTCCATCACCTGCTTTCAGAAGAAGATGAGTCGCTCATCATCGCGGCCATCAAAGAGGCGGAATACCGCACCTCAGGGGAGATCCGCGTGCATATCGAAGACGAATGCCCCGGTGACGCGCTGAAACAGGCCAAGGGCATCTTCGCCAAGCTGAAGATGCATAAAACAAAGGAACGGAACGGAGTGCTCATCTATGTGGCGCTTGACGACCGCAAGCTGGCGATCTTCGGAGATCAGGGGATTCATGAACAGGTGGGACAACATTTTTGGGATGATGTGCGGGATCAAATGGTTCAGGCATTCCAGAAAGGTAACTACGCCGCAGGAATCGCCAGGGGGGTACACATGGCGGGTGAGAAGCTGCGCACTTATTTCCCCTGGCAAAGTGATGATAAAAACGAATTAAGTAATGAAATCAGCTATAAACACCCGCCTGAATAAATTTTGGATCCTTCTTCTGCTGTTGCTGATTTGTTCGTTGCCGGCGGTTTTACAGGCTCAGAATTTTCCCTCCAAACCCGTCGGCTTTGTCAATGATTTCGCACACATGCTGAGTCCGGGTGAAGTCCGGGCGCTGGATCGTAAACTGAGTAATTATCGTGATACGACTTCCAATGAAGTTGCCATCATCACCGTACCCGACCTGCAGGGATATCCTCTTAATGAATTTTCCATGAAGGTGATGAATACATGGAGCATTGGTCAGCACGACAAACGAAACGGGCTTCTGATTTTCATCGCAGAAAAAGAGCATAAGATACGTATCGAAGTGGGATATGGACTGGAGGGTGCTATCCCCGATATCACTGCGGGGCGTATCATTCGAAATATTCTTCGCCCGGCATTCCGCCATGAGCAATACTACCGGGGACTGGATCAGGCAACCACCGCCATCATCCGGGCGGCGGCAGGTGAATATAAGGCCGTACCCAAAAAGCAGGGAAGGTCACTCGCATCCAGAGCATTCCCTCTTCTGCTGATTATATGCGCCATCATCTATTTCTTCGTCATCCGGCGCGACGGTCCCCGTGATCCGGGAGACCATTCGGGCAAAAATGGTCCTCGACGGAGAACGTATGGTTCTTCCGGCTTTATCTTCCTTCCTCTTGGTTTCGGAGGCGGATTTGGCGGGGGAGGCGGCGGCTTCGGCGGTGGAGGTGGCTTTGGCGGATTCTCCGGAGGCGGCGGCTTTGCCGGGGGCGGAGGAGGCGCCGGCGGAGGATGGTAACCTATGTAAAAAACACAAAAAGAACGAAACTCATTTATTCGGGAGCATGAAAAGGAATCGGTTTTTCTCCGTTGTAGCAGTTATTCTCATCGGCCTGTGCACCGCAGTCTTCTGGCTGCCTCACTCCCGCAAACCGGCGGTACAAGGAAACGACCCGCTGAAGACGATCTCCAAGAGTGAGTGGGAGACCTTGTTGAAAGGCGGTAACCAGTTCGGACCGAAGGAGGCCCCGGTCGTGCTTGTAGAATTCAGCGACTTCCAGTGCCCCTACTGCCGGATGTTCGAACAGGTGCTGGACAAATACCGCGACGCTCATCCCGACAGGATACGGGTGATCATGTATAATTATCCGCTGAACCAGCACCCTCAGTCACACATCGCTGCAAAAGCGGCGGAGTGTGTGGCAAAAACGGGTAATTATGAACGATTCCACCGGCTCCTGTTCGCGAATCAGGACCGCTTCGCTTCGCAACCGTGGGACAGCCTCGCCCGGCTGTCAGGGATCACGGATACCGCCGCCTTTCATGGCTGTCTGCGTGACAGTGCCATCGCACGTTCTATCAAACATCAGATAAAACTGGGGGATGAAGTAGGACTCTATCAGACGCCTACCATCATTATTAACAGAGATTTTTATTCCGGGACCTTATCCTATCCTAAACTCGTCCAGGCCGTCGACAGGGCGATGAAATCGCAGTAATTTATAGAACTTATACCGACAACTGCCGGGAGGCCGGATGAGCTGACGACTCCCGGGAATCGTTCGGCAAGGTGGAGGTATTGATGCAGACAACCCGGACTGTTCATAGGGTTCGCAAGATCCTGGAAAGTCCTGTGAAACCGAGAGGTAATGGAACGGAAATTGTTCATGGCGGTTTTTTTTGAAGAGAGTAATATAGCCATATGGATATAAGCACCTCAGCACGCAGAGAATTTATCTCACGGCTTCTTCTTACAGTTGGAGTCGTTTTGGCAGTCTGCGTGGTGATTTATGCCTTCCAGATTATACTTCTCATTTTCGCGGGCTGTCTGTTGGCCATACTGCTCACGGGATTATCCAGTTACCTGCGGAAATATGTCAAAATTCCGGAATCACTGAGTCTCATACTCGTGATTATATTAATCATCGTTTTGATCGCCTTCTGTTCCTGGCTCTTCGGTCAGCAATTTTCCGCGCATCTCCAGAATTTAGGACACACCTTACAAAAGGCCTACAATATGTTGCTCTCACAAATAGAAAAAACCGGCTGGGGAGCCTCACTGATCAAAAAAACAACAAGCGGAGTGGGAGGTGCAAGCGGAATGCAGCTCCTTTCAAAAGCAACCGTTGCCTTTTCTACCACACTCGGGATGTTCGTTGATTTTCTGGTTATCATTTTTGTGGGGCTGTTTCTCGCATTCGAACGCAAAATGTATACAGAAGGATTCAAACGGCTTTTTCCGAAACGGTTACGTCCAAGAGTGGATGAGCTGCTCTCGAACCTGGATCAGGTGTTGCGGTGGTGGATGCTTGGACAGTTTATATATATGCTGACGATCGGTATTCTTGCAACAATCGGCCTGGAAATCATGGGGATTCCCATGGCGCTGTCGCTGGGTATCGTAGCAATGGTATTCTCTTTTGTGCCTTACCTCGGCACGATTATCTCAGTAGTGCCCGCCATGCTGATTGCCCTGACAATCAGCGGCCATATGGCTCTTTATGTATTAGGATTGTACCTGCTCATCCACATGATCGATGCTTACCTGCTCGCTCCGCTGATCCAGCTTGAAGCCATCTCTCTGCCTCCTGCACTTACGATCTGCTCACAGATTCTCATGGGTTATTTCGCTGGAATCCTCGGTTTACTGGTAGCCACCCCGCTGATTGCCGTAATCATCGTTCTGGTACAGGTTTTATATGTCCGAAAAGTACTCAGCGATGACGTCGCTCTGATAGGCGAGCATGAAAAAAACGCTGGATCGGAACGACGATAAGCTACTGCTATATCAGGTGGCCGGTTAAAAATTTTGCAAGGGACTAAAGTTGTCAGTTCATAATGAGCATGACACCAGAGTTAACTCTCCAGAAACGGGCAGTGGAAGACAGGATGTGACAAAAGCTCAAAAAAAATTGGCCGTGGACGCCGTGGCTCGTGCTAACGTTGGGGCTTATCCTGTTTGTACAGCTCACGGACGCCCAACGGCCAATATTATCTTTCAAACTCTAATAAAACAACAACTCCGAGCTTATTGCCGTAGCAAGGTTATATCCATATTCCCGGGAAGAAGGCACTGTCATGGCACCGACGGCGAGCCTGAAATTGCGGAATTCCAGACCTGTGCCCAGGCTGAAACTATTGCTCGTCTTGCCGCCGAACCGGTATCCCACCCGCACGGGAAGAAAAGATACCGGATAAAATTCGGCACCCACCGCCACATAAACACGGTCGCTATTCATACCATACCGGTTGAATCCTCTCCCGATATCAGTCATCACGCCCAGCCGGTGCAGCTTCAGGTAAGCTCCAAAATGAAAAGAAGTCGGCAGTTTTGCCCGGATTGCAGACCGGCCGGACGGCGAAAAGGCTCCGTAAATATCTGAAGCTACACTGTCATCCAGCACATGATCCATATAATTGCTGAAGCTGCTGTCATATTTGGCATCGATGTAAGAATAATCGGGATGAAACCCGCTCCACCGAAAAGTATTGGCTGCCTCAAAAGTACCGGGGTTTTTAGTGAATTGAACCGAACCGAGGTCGGTAACAGCCGCCGAGAGCGTAAGGCTGCGCTCCGGAAGCCCCCGCTCCTCACCTGTCTTTTGTTCATCACCAAAAGAGATGATATACGTTGCCCCCAGGTCGAGTCCGATACCCGATCCCTTCACCAGATTTCCGCTGCTGAACGGCTGATAATCGAAATCCGAAGAAGGATTCCCCGCAGGATCAACACGGTGCTGATACGACTGGTCGAGCTGGGTAGTCATATCTCCCACTGTTTCAATAGAATACCGGAACTGATGTATCAAAAGAGAATCCGTCAGTTGCAGGGTGGAGTGAAGCGTCCCCTGCATATATGCCAGGCCTTCGATCAATTGCACGGTTCCTCCCACCCATAGCTGGTGATTATCGGGTATCAGGCCGGCCAGGCGGAGGCGGTGAGATACGCCAAGGGCAACCTCCCCGGTGGATAACATTCGTTGTTCCATATTTACGGGGGTCGGTTTGGCAAAGGAACCGGCATCCAGTCCGCGGAGCATAAACTGAGCCATTCCGCGATTCATCCCGACCTGAGCCATGGTGCGAAACCGGACGGCCGCACCCGCAACCGTATTTCTTCCCAGTTTAACGACAGCCGCCAGAGGAATCATCTCCGCATCGATTCCGAGATCGCGCACTTGCCCTGTCGAGTTTCCAAACCATTGCTTTAGCAGGGATCCCGTCTGATCCGCTCCAATATGATTACCACCCGTGAAATACCGGTTATATACCGAAATATTGGCAAGGGGTCCCCCTGCATGAAGCGATATTTCCCCGGGCAGGCCGATCATAATCTGCATACCTCCGCGGAACAACCCCAGATTGGCGGGATTGATGAAGAGCGAACGGTATCCTTCGGCATAAGCGGTTCCTCCGGTTCCGAGAGCCAGGCTTCGGGCGGAACTGAAGAGGTTCTGGGCCCGGAGCGCTCCGCCCATCAATCCGAACATAAATGCCAGGCTCAAAAGAACCCATATGGTTGAACGGGACCTGTTCACTTCAGTTTCCCTCCTGGTTTACTTTCGAGACAATGGTAAAATTGCCGGAAATCGTCATGCGGATATAGTCCGACGCCCGTAAACGTACCGAACCCTCATCTTTCGTCTGTAAGGAGGCATTGATAATCATGAAACGGGTCTGACTCAACGCATTGATCTGGTCATGAGACAGTTGTATCTGTGTAATTCCTTTGGCCGGTTCTGCCGAAAAGAGAGTGGCCGGATCTACTTGTGCCGGGTTAAGTACCACCTTTGGTGAGCCTGCCGCCGTATCGGGAATGATGGCTGCCAGGGGATGTTGCATCCCGTCCAAAAGCCGGAAATGTACCTCTGCCGCCAGAGGCAGTTTATTCACGTAATAGATTTTAAGTTCACCCTTATCAATCGTGGTATTGTCTTCCTCAGAAGGTAGCCCGGAGAAATCGACGCTTATCGTATCTACATATGTTACCGGCCGGCCGGGTGTGGCGATTTCGAGCGGGATATCCAGCCCTATAGCAGTCTTGAAATAAATATCGGATCCATCATCCGTAGTTCGCGGATTCGTGATAGACGCTTTCCCGATGAAGCGGATTTCCGTGGGAAGATTCCCCACAAAATCGCCCAGGTTCGAATTTTCACGATTAAATGAGACGACTCCCTCCAGCGTATCATCGATCATTTTCTCCTTCCGGATGGGAAAGGTCAGGATTTGATCTCCTGCCAGCGGATGTCCGTGAGCCCAAAGCCCTTCAATGCCGGATGTGTCCGAAGCGTAGGGACTTCCGGGCACAGAACTCAGGTA
The DNA here is from genome assembly GCA_964572735.1 of uncultured Chitinophagales bacterium. Taxonomy (GTDB): domain Bacteria; phylum Bacteroidota; class Rhodothermia; order Balneolales; family DATFMH01; genus DATFNI01. The sequence goes on from CAZNHE010000017.1 coordinate 14,318, forward strand.
GGAATCATTGCCCCGGGAATCACTCCCTACCAATCCGGCAAAGACCCGGTTGCCTTCGCCCAGGTTCGTTCGATAAAAAAGATTCAGCTCGGCTCCGGGCAACGAAAACGATCCGACTCTCTGGGAAAAATAATCCAGACTTGTAATTTTGTTTATCTGGGCTTCCAGATCATCAAAAAGATCCAGCGTGTCGGTGCCGTTTGCCGGATCATCACGTCCCAGATTGACCATAATATTTATGGGATAGTTCACTCCCGGAGGTAGTTTCGGCAATCCTTTCAGATGTATCGATCCGGAATATCCGGTAAGCACGGTCAGGCGAACGGCCCCGTTATGCCGGATATCGAGATCGTTCAGCAAGCCTGCCTTTGCTGTATCGACCAGGGCATCGGCTCCTCCCAAAAAAGCCAGTTGCTTGGTCAGCAGCGGAATCTGCATATTATGCTCGATGGAAAAATCCGGCCTTGACGGCACCTCACATCCCGCCATCATCAGGCACAAAACGAGCATTCCCGGAAGACTTCTCCGGGCGCTAAAGGATATGCTCATTACTTTTTTATAAATTTAGTTTGTTACCGATTGCTGAAGCCATAATACCCCACCCTCCCGGCATTGACAGATACCTGGTACCAACCCCTGCACAAACAGGAATGAGGGTGATTTGCGTATAGTATCGGATGCAAATCACCACACCTTAACTCCATGCACATGACCGGGATGTCTTTTGAAGCCGCCCGACGATCCTTCTGCCGGAATGAGCATTATGATTTCTTCGCTGTATCATCTACCTTTGGGACTAAATTGCCCTGTTAAAATATTTTTCCATGATTCCATTCGATGAAACCGATCTTCAAATCATTACGATCGAGAGTGACTCCGGCGGGGCCGTAAATCTGTATCTGCTGATGTTGAATGGCGAGGCGGACCAACTGGATGGAGAAGCTCTTCTTGATGAGATGCAGGAAATCGAAACTTCATCAGCCGACGACAGCCAGAAGGATCTGGACTACCAGAGATTATTGGACAGAATGGGAATCATCGAGATATTTGATCAGGAGGAAATTGAAGAATTGATTGAAGAAGGACTGATCGACCCCGAAGATCTGCATTATTCTGTTTATCAGATCGTGTCGGAAGAGATGGAGTCCTGATTTTGGCGCTATGACCATTTCCATCATAAACCTGCAGCCGTGCTTTATTATCCGCGAAATATTACTCCCGAAAAAGTAAATCAGTTGCCACTCATTCATTATGAAGGCAAAATTCACGTTATTGAGGATCCGAAAGATGAACTAACCTGCCTCGAACAGCTTCAGAAAGAGTCGTTGCTCGGTTTCGATACCGAAACCCGGCCCTCCTACCGATCGGGCGTTATTTATCCCCCGGCTCTGGTCCAGTTCGCCACTTCCGAGGCCGTTTACCTGATACGGCTTATCAAACATAAATTCACGTTGCTGCTCACCGAGCTGATGCAAAACGGGAACATCATCAAAACGGGTGTTGCCGTACACGATGATGTCAGCGAACTACAAACGCTGGCGATGTTTCGCCCCGAAAATCTGCTGGATTTGTCACAGGTAGCTGCAAGATTTAATATCAAAAAGAAGGGGCTGCGCAACCTGGCCGCCCTTTTCCTGGAACGCCGTATCTCCAAAAACGGGCAGTTATCCCCCTGGCACCAGCCGCGGCTGAGCAACAAACAAATACGTTACGCGGCAACCGACGCCTGGATCAGCAGAGAGATCTACCTGAACATGCAAAAGCATGGGATGATCTTATAAGTGTCGTCAGCATCTTTTTCGGGGGTGTCGACAGAGGATGAGGCTCACCATCCTTTATCCTTTCAGGTTTTCAGCCGTCGAAATCCGGCTTTCCGCCATAAGAAGATCTTCTGAAATTGATGCCTGATCGCACATATTCTCAGCCGGCATATCCTCATACGGAAATAGTATCTTCCATAATTGATGCTCTCTTTTTCTTTCAGATTCCGGTTTGCCGCCTTTATAATCATCTTCCTATATTCCGGAAAAAGGTTCCATCGATCGCAAGGTTTTAGCTATGAACTTTCCGCCTCATTTTCGCATTGAAGAAGGACGACCGGAGCACGTACCGCTCATCCTCGATTTTATCCGGGAACTGGCCGCTTATGAAAAGCTTTCTAACGAAATGATAGCCACGGAAGCGTTACTGGAGAAATCCCTGTTTGGTGAACACAAGGCCTGTGAAGTAGTCCTCGGCTACTATAAGGATGAACCGGCCGGCTTTGCGCTCTTCTTCCATAATTTTTCTACGTTTCTGGGGGTCCCGGGACTTTATCTGGAAGATTTGTATGTACGGCCTGCGATGCGGGGACGCGGCTTTGGGAAAGCCCTGCTGATCTATCTGGCAGAACTTGCGAACAAACGCGGCTGCGGCCGTATGGAATGGTCCGTCCTGGACTGGAACAAACCGGCTATCGACTTCTACAACAGCCTGGGTGCCAAACCAATGGATGAATGGACCACCTACCGCCTGACCGGCAAAGCGCTCGCTGCTTTCAGGGGTTGAACGCCATTCATTAAAAAGAATCTGTCAATTATTGAACAAATAATTCCGCTTATGAGAACCGGATACCGTTTTCATCACCGACATTTCATCAGAAGCAGAATTTGCATTGGATTCATTCTCATTCTACTGGGGCTTTCAGCATGTGTAGTCCAGCGAAGTCCGGTTACGGGTAAAAAGCGGGCATACGCTTATACGTGGGAGCAGGAAGTGGAAATGGGTAAAGAGGCCAATGTGCAGATCAGGCAGCAATATGGCCTGTATGATGATCCCGAACTGGCCAAATATGTTTCAATGATAGGCGACAGCGTCCTGGATCACAGCGATATGCGCGGACCCGGGGTGAAAGCGATGTACCGGAATACCAAATTTTATTACCAGGTGCTTAATAGTTCCGTTGTCAATGCTTTTGCCCTGCCGGGAGGATATGTATACGTGACCCGCGGTATTCTGGCGGCGCTGAATAACGAAGCGCAGCTCGCCATGGTACTGGGACACGAAACAGGCCACGTTGCGGCACGGCATGCCTCTCAAAGCGCCCTTCAGCAGCAGATAGGACAAATTGCCCTGGTAGGCGGGGCCATTGTAGGACAGGAAGCGCTCGGACTGCCGGCCGACCAGATATTGCAGGCGGGGAGCCAGGCTGCTCAACTGCTTTTTCTGCGGTACAGCCGCGACGATGAACGTGAGGCTGACCGCTTAGGTGTGGAATATTCTGCCAAAGCCGGTTATAAATCCAGTGATGCCGCCGGCTTCTTCGCGGCTCTCGAGCACATGCAAAAGCAATCCGGAGAAGCAATCCCAGGGATGTTGTCCACGCACCCGGACCCGGGCGACAGGCAGGCAACGATCAAGAAGCTGGCCGCCCAATGGAAAAGCAAGGGGTACAAAATGACTACGGAGGATCAGCAGAAATACTACCAGAAAATAGCGGGCATCATTTACGGAGATAATCCCCGCGAAGGGTTTACTAAAAACGGGATGTTTTATCATCCCGATCTTAAGTTTCAATTCCCTGTACCCGACGGCTGGCAGGTCATCAACACAGCTTCCCAGGTTGCAATGACTAACAAAGACCAGAGCGCAGTCATCATTATGAGCATCGATTCGGAAAACAAATCTCCACAGGCTTCCGTCGAATCTTTTTTGAGCCAGCAGGGTGTTACCACCATCAGCACTAACGCCGCCAACCAACACGGCCTTTCAGGATATGAGGCCCTCGCCTCAGCTTCAACACAACAGGGAGAGGTAAGGATTTATCTCTACGGAGTTTCCTATAACGGGGCAATCTATCGTTTCCTGGCCTATACCACGCCCGATAAATTTGCGGGATTGAGTGATGCCTTTGTAAAAACGGCTCACGGTTTCATGCCTCTCACCGACTCTTCTATCCTCAACGTCAAACCTGTACGAATCCGGATAACGAAGGCCGACCGGAGTGCAAAGTTCTCCGATTTGCTGCCCAAACAACTCCCGATGAATATCAAGCCAGAGGATGTTGCGATTCTAAACCAGGTGAATCTGGATGATGTCATTCCCAAAGGAACAATGATAAAGATACCCGTTCAGGAATAATGAAAAGGTGAACCAGGGTTTACAGGATAATTCAGATTGACGGGATCATTTCTGAATAAACCACAATGTGCACAAAAGTTTCACAAAGTAAGTGAAAAAAACACATGGTGATCTTTGTGAGATTCATTGTGCTCATTGTGGTGAAAAAAAGCCTAATCATTCGAAATGACAAAAACGGCTAAGAAGAAACCGGGGTAAAAATTTCGGGGTTCGGCTTGCCCTGAACATCGATCACGGCTCTCAGACCCTTGCGTACCACCCGGCTGAGCGCATGATCCACCAGGGTGATCTTTTGTCCAATCGGCAACTCCAACTCAAAAATCCCGCAGCTTCCCGGAGGAACAGGCTGGGTCTGGATGTAATGCAACGGCTCGTTGGCAATCGCTCCCTCCGGCCAGACCTTATGCCACACATTGCCTATCGCATGAAAGCTGCTGGTCAGGTTCGGGCCCCCACACACGAAAAATACACGCACCCTCTCGCCCTGACGGACCGGAATCTCACCAAAGGCCTCCTCGGTAAGGGCGTCCTTCTGGCCGTTCAGCAGCACGTACGTCGGGTCTTCTTTCGTCATATTGGCAATACTGAAATTATGAAACCCCCTCTCTCCGGCTTCCTTATCAGTATAAATCTCATGCTGCCCCAGGTAGATTTCTTTGTCGACACGCGGCAGCCCTCCCGCCGGCTCAACCACGATCATCCCGAACATCCCGCTGCTTACGTGGAAATCCAGATTGGGGACCGCGCAGTGGTAAATGAAGGCTCCCGGATACATGGCCTTAAACCGGATGGTCTTGCTCCGGCCCGGCGTTACCAGCGTATAAGCCGAACCCCCACCGGTTGCATAGACCGCATGCAGATCTATGTTATGAAGCATGTGATTTCCTTTGTCGCTCTTCAGGGTCAGTTCCACCGTGTCTCCCTGGCGCACCCGGATCATCGGACCCGGAATCTGGCCGCCAAAGGTCATGTAATTAAAGCGTACGCCCGGCTCGATCTCCGCCACAACTTCCCTGGCCTCCAACAGCACGCGATGGGTCTTGGCCTCCCTCCGGTGAATCGGAGCCGGGATTTTGAAAGGATCGGCCGCCACTCGCCCCGCTGTTATAGAGGGCATGTGCTCCCCCGCCCCTGCCACCCGCCGGACCGAGGCCTGAACTTCATTCCACCGGGTTACCCCCAACACTCCTCCGCCCGCCAGGATGCTCCCGACCCCGCGGATAAACGACTTCCTGGAAATCCGGCTTCCTTCTGCATCTTTCCTTGTGTTGCCTTTCATGGATCAGTGTTGTTATGGATGAAAAAAAAGAGTATTGAGTCTTAAATAAGATACGGAGAAACATTCACTCCTGCTTTTGAAATCGAATTTGTTTTTGCATCTCAGGCCTATGAGTTATTTGAAACCATATGACTTCTCCGCTCTCGATATCACTGATGAGTGACGGAAGCCTCGTCATGCGGTTCATCGTTCAGTTTTGCGGATTTCACACAGATGTCCATGCCGTAAACATATCCCGCCGGGTAAAAACGTCAGGCATCGTTGCCAAAATCGGTAATAAACGAAGACAGGCCATATCCGGCGCATCGGCTCTGGCGGTATGCGGATCAAGCGGGCTATCTTTTCTTTTCGCCATTTTCCAATCTCCAGATCTTCAGCGGGTTGTTCTTCTTCAGCTCATCCGGCAGCCGGCTGTCCGGAAAGTTTTGAAGGCAGACCGGACGGGTAAAACGGGTAATGGCGGATGTTCCGACTGAGGTAGTGCGGCTGTCCGTGGTAGCCGGAAAAGGTCCCCCATGGATCATTGAGTGGCAAACTTCGACTCCTGTCGGAAAGCCGTTGAAGATCAGGCGTCCGGCTTTTCGTTTCAGGATAGCGACCAGTTCCCGGTAGTTTTGCAGATCTTCTTCTGTGCCGAACAGGGTTGCGGTCAGGTGCCCTTCCAGGTTTTGCGCCACGTTGATGAGATCCTCTTTATCATCCGCCACAATGTTTAACGTAGATGGCCCGAAAACTTCCTTCTCCAGAGATTTATCCGACAGGAAGCGGCTGGAACCAACCATCAGGAACTGAGGGATCCCTGCGTTCCCGGTGCTGTTATCTTCTCCCTGCGCCAGTACCTGAACGCCTTCACGGTCCTTCATCCTTTTGATGCCTTTTTCATATGCCGAATGAATGCCTGAGGTAAGCATGGGTCCGGTCACCTGTCTCCTCAGATTTTCGGCAACCGCTTTTTGGAATTGATCACTTTCCCTGCTTTTCTCCAATACCACAAGTCCCGGGTTTGTACAAAACTGGCCGCTCCCCAGGGTTACGGAACCGACTAATCCCTCTGCGATTTCGTTACTTTTATCTTTCAGGGCTCCCGGCAGTATAAACACGGGGTTTGTACTGCCCATTTCCGCGTAAACCGGGATGGGTTCCATTCTTCGCACCGCAGCATCGTACAGGGCTTTACCTCCTCTGAAGGATCCGGTGAATCCTACGGCTTTGATCAGCGGGTGGTTCACAATAGCCATTCCGACTTCGTTTGATACGCCATGTACCATGGAAAAGGTCCCATCGGGCATGCCCGTTTTCTGAATGGCCTTCAGGATAGCGCTGCCAACCAATTCGCACGTTCCCGGATGTGCCGGATGTGCTTTTACAACAACAGAACAACCTGCCGCCAGGGCCGATGCCGTATCACCGCCTGCTACCGAAAAGGCAAGCGGGAAATTGCTTGCCCCGAAAATGCCGACCGGTCCCAAAGCCATTTGCATACTCCTGATATCCGGTTTCCCGTCAAACGTGTCAATCCGGGCGTCGACCCACGAACCTTCCCGTAACAGCCCGGCAAAAAGCCGTAACTGATTTGTGGTTCTTTGCCTTTCCCCTGTCAGCCGGCCTTCCGGAAGCCCCGTTTCCAGGCGGCATCTTTCTATCAGTGTATTGCCCAGAGCCGCAATTTCATCGGCAACGGCTTCTAAAAAGCCGGCTTTTTCTTCGCCACTTTTACGACTGTACTCCTGAAAGGCCGTTTCCGCCTTACTGACGGCCTCATTGATTTCGTCAATCGAGGCCTCATGAAATAAGGGGTCTAATTTCTCATTACCCGCAGGATTGACCGCCTGAAACGTTGTTTGGCCGTTTCCGGATCGCCGATTACCTATAAAATTCAATCCATTTAATTCCATTACATTATCCGACTTTATTGATCAATGTCCCAATCGGGGCTATAGTTATTTTGATTTCATCTTCCCGGAGTAAAGTAAAATCTTTTGAAGGAACAATGCCCGTTCCTGTCATCAAAAGACAACCAAAGGGAAACGAGCATTCCCGGTACAAATACGATACAAGATCCGATAGATTTCGTTTGATCTGGTTTATAGCAATTTCGCCGGTAAACACCGTTTTTCCTTTACGGACGACCTCCATTTCTATTTTTGTCTCCGGAGGAAGCGGCCGGTTTGTGATATACACGCAGGGTCCCACGGCGGCTGAGCCGTCATATGATTTGGCCTGAGGAAGATATAGCGGGTTTTCTCCTTCGATGCTCCGGGAGCTCATGTCATTGCCGATGGTATACCCCACAATTTTTCCGCTGGAAGTAATGATCAGGGTAAGCTCCGGCTCAGGCACATTCCAGCCCGAATCCTTACGGATACGCACCAGACCTTCATGGCCGGTCGTCCGATAGGAGGTCGCTTTAAAGAACAATTCCGGGCGCTCTGCATCGTACACGCGGGCATAAAAATCACCGCCACCCGCGTCTCTGGCCTCTTCCTGACGCCCCAGTTTGCTGTTGTAATACGTGACTCCGCTGGCCCATATTTCCTGGCTTCCGATGGGTGCCTCCAACTCCCGGTTGATCAGCTCACTACCGTTTTTTATCGAATGACGGGAGGCGGTAATATTCTTCACCTTTTCATACAACTCATCATCATTCACAAATTCATCCCAGTCTTCCTCTTTCAACAGAAAAAAGGAATGATCGCTTTCTATGAGGATGCCGCTATGGATCTTGTAAATCTTCATATTCAAGGTGATTCAAAAAATGTGAATGAAAATGAATTCAGATTCTGTTTTTGTCTTTTCCAGTCTTTCGGCCATCAGCTGTCAGCGACAGGCCTGTTCCTTATAGGGCCGCGAAATTTCACGTCCCTATAAGGAACAACAGAAATCCAAAAATTAAAAGCTAACACCTGCGGGCCAAAAGCTTATCAGTGTAAATCCCGGTTCACTAAAGAGCCGGAACCGCCGCGCAGAATGTCGAAATCTGCCCCTGAATCCGCTTGTTGTACATGATCCAGGTAAAAACGAACGTAGCCACGGTCGGCCGGCAGAGGCGGTTCTTCCCAGGCGGCTTTACGCCTGCCCAATTCCTCCTGCGATACCTCAAGAGTGAGGGTACGTTCAGGAACATTCAGCGCAATCATATCTCCATCCCTGACCAGGGCCAGTGTGCCGCCTATAGACGACTCGGGGGACACATGCAGGATGACCGTTCCATAAGCTGTTCCGCTCATTCTTCCGTCGGAAATCCGGACCATATCTTTCACCCCTTTCCGGATCAGCTTTTCGGGAAGATCCACATTGCCGACTTCCGGCATCCCCGGGTATCCCCGGGGGCCTGCGCCCTTCAGGACGATTACACAGGACTCATCGATGTCGAGGCCGGGGTCATCAATGCGTTCGTGATAATCTTCCATATTTTCGAAGACGACGGCACGTCCCCGGTGCCGCATCAATTCGGATGTGGCGGCACATGGTTTAATCACCGCGCCGTTCTCACACAAATTACCTTTGAGGACAGCGATTCCGGCTTCTTCTTTTAACGGATGGTCAACACTCGCAATGACATCCCGGTTATAACATTCCGCCCCGGCACTGTTCTCCACAATCGATTTCCCATTGACCGTAATAGTATCTGTATATAGATGCTTTTTGAGTTCTCTGATGACTACCGGCAAACCACCCGCATAGTAGAAATCTTCCATCAGATACTCTCCCGAAGGCATCAGGTTAACCAATAAAGGAATCTTACTGCCGATTTTGTCGAAATCCTCCAGATCGACCGGTACACTCATTCTTCCGGCTATAGCCAACAGATGAACAATCAAATTGGTAGATCCTCCGACAGCAGCATTTATGACAATCGCATTTTCAAATGCCTTACGTGTTAGAATATCCGAGAGCTTAAGATCCTCCTGCACCATCTCTACAATTCTGCGGCCGGAAAGCTGTGCCATCCGTTTCTTCCTTGAATCTGCCGCCGGAATGGCGGAAATGCCGGTCAATGTGAGTCCCAGTGCCTCGCACATGACAGCCATCGTGGAAGCCGTTCCCATCGTGTTGCAATGGCCGCTGCTGCGCGACATACACACTTCGGCTTCCCGTAAATCCTCTTCTGAGAAACCTTCCTTTTCCTGTTTCTCTTTGATCATCCAGCTGAAAGTCCCTGAGCCGATCCGTTCGCCCCGAAACCATCCATTCAGCATAGGGCCGCCGGGTACAACAATCGTCGGCAGGTTGACGCTACAGGCTCCCATCAGAGTCGCCGGCGTCGTTTTATCACACCCCGTAAGCAGAACGACGCCATCAAGGGGATTGGCCCTTATCGATTCTTCGGTATCCATGCTGACCAGATTCCGGAACAGCATGGTCGTCGGACGCATCAACGTTTCTCCCAGCGACATTACCGGGAATTCCATCGGAACGCCACCCGCTTCCAGGATGCCGCGTTTTACGATTTCCGCAACTTCCCTCAGGTGTCCGTTGCAGGGCGTCAGTTCCGACCAGGTGTTACATATGCCGATAACCGGCTTCCCTTCAAAATAATCGTCAGGATATCCCTGATTACGCAGCCAGGAACGATGGACAAATCCCATCTTCCCGGCTCCGCCGAACCATTGCTGGCTTCTGAGCTTTTTACCGTTTTTCATGACAATACCGAGAGCGTTAATTATGAATAGATCATCTTCGTGATGTTGTGTAAACGCTGAAAACGGATATCCGAACAGGAATTATCAGAAAAATCCATCTCCAGTTATTACTTCTTCAACGGCACGGAAATGATATCTGCCTATGGCTGCCACTTGTTTATTTCGATGTAAGAGGCACGGGCTTAAAATAGTGTAAAGCGAATTTTATAAAATAAGGCCAGTTTGGGACATCGGTATGCGGACCAAAGTGCTGGCGGAAAGCCAGATCTCCACTGAGTAATGCCTTCCCCATGGGAGGCATGGTATCTGTGCCAAGGCCCTTTTTCCCAAGAAGCTCATACACGGGGCCGGCTGCCGCTTCCGCCATAAACTGGCCCTTATCATCCACCCACCGGCCCTCGACTTTGGGCGACCCGACACTGACAAAAACAGGACGGGGAGCACACATGGCAAATAACTCGTTCGAATCCACACTCAGACCGTTTGCATTTAGTTTGCCGGCATACTTCATAAAATTACCTGCGAACCAGTGATATTCTCCCGAAGAACACAACACGCCTATGGTTTCCCCAAAGTTCCGGCGGAAAAGTGCGGCCCCGCCCTTCCCGGAGGAACCGATCAGGCCGATGGCATACCGCTGATCATAAGCCATGATAACAAGGGCAGCCTTTCCAAAACGTGAGAGACCTTCAATACCGACTTCCTTCGGATTAACATCCTGATCTGTGGAAAGGTAATCCAACACACGGTCAGCCCCCCAGGCCCAGGCCCGGATGGCTCCCCACTGATCAGGCTTCCGAAACTGCCCTTTGTTCGTCAGGCCAATGATTCCTTTTGTAAGCCCGGCCCCATTATCGGCTTGTACGCTTTGTGGGTAGTATACAGCAAATCCCCACCCTTTTTGCAGAAGCTGAACCTTCCAACTCGGTTTTTGGGGTTTGCTTCCAGGAGGCGGCGACGGGAACTTAAAACCCCTGGGAAAGATATATCCCAGGTGAACCATCACCGGCACGGCCCTGGCGACATGGGCGGGTGTGATGAGATCCAATTTGATATTCACGGTAACGGCCGGATAGGACGAGTTATCCACATGACCCGTTACATGTTTTACCAATGCGGCGATTTTGCCTATGGTGGTGTCCTTTGTGCTGACAACCCTCCACGTAACCCCGGGTACATCTTTGGGAACCTTACCATAAATCTCCTCACTAAACTGTCTGGCAATTTCAGGCCGTTTCTTATCCCACCATATTTCCGCATTGGTTACTTTCCGGCCATTATCCAGTTGCAATGGATCCGGCAGGCTCGTATAGGGGTTGGCCTTCGATTCATCGTAGTTGTTCCACGTGCCCCATGCTGAACGGACGTACGTATTCCCGGCTGAATCATACCAGTTATTGGAACCCTTCTTCTGAAACGTCCCGGCAGGACGATTGGGATCCTCCGCCGGGGGCGGAAGTGAATCGGGCAATGTGAGGTGAAGTGTATGGATCATCCTCAGCCAGTTTTCCCTGCTGCTTTGTGCCCGTGCATTATCAGCCATGAATGCCATCAGGGCGAACAGGCAGAAGATTATGATGCAGCCGGCTAACTTCCACATTTTAGATAATGCCATTTTTTGAAGATTTGCAGGTGAATAATTACAAGTTCACAGATTCTGATTCGATAACTACAGGAAATTTTAAGGAGTCTGTTTCATACAATGAATAACCGTTTCATAACTCCGGCTAAGATTTTCACAAAGAATGTACTCACTTTCAATGAAGATATCTTCCGGAAGCAGGTGTAAAAGTGATATAAACAGAAATCTGAAATATGGGATGATGAAATTCCGGACTGCGGGCTGCTTCACCACAACGACCGTTGAGCCCGGTCCCCCGTCGACTGTTGCCATGCCCCCGCTCCGGTTGTTTTGACAATCCCGTCATCACTGATGGAAGGGTCGCTTCCGGAATATTGTATGCGTGCACCGGACGGATTAAACAAATGATCCACCCTTACAAACGGCCTCAACAATGTGGCCGGCTGTGGTGCGCCTTCAGGCTGATGGTTTCCTTATGTGGTAATAAGCTTTTCAGGCTGCGCCGTTGCGAATTTCACCTTCGGAGTGAGCTTCCCCCAATCATCACGGTCGCAGAATCGGCAGGCTCTTATTCCCCGCTTGCAGGTTATGAATGTTCCTGCCCTTCTATTTCAGAGGTGTCTTCAAATGCGTGATCGATGGAAATCTGAACGATCTTATCCAGTTCGTCGTCATAGCGCGTGCCGTGGATCTCGCGCATCACTGAGTGGCGAAAGGTGCAGGCCAGCTCAAACGCCTTTTTTTCACCGTATTTCCTGATACTCCACTGCTTATTTTTGGTTCTGCCCGCTCTTGGCGACCACGTCACCTGGTAATACTCGCTGATGGTTCCGCTTCTGTTTTTCTTGGTAGTCCTGTTGACACCAATCACGCCGCTTTTATTGCGCCGGTCGCTGGTAACAAGCCGGCGAACACGCTTGGTGGGCACGGACTTCATCGCCTGGACCGCCACTTTCCGGGCTTTTCTGGCGATTTTCAGGGCCCGGTCCCGGCCGCCGTACTTATTATCCGAATACAGCTTGGAGTACGTTTTTCCATTCTTGTACACACGGACATACCATCCATGGGTCCCTTTTGAATCTATTCGACTGATCCCCTTCATATCGCCTTTACGCTTCCCACTCATTCTTATGATGATTTAATTGGTTAACGATAGGTATGATTATGCTAGCACATAGCTCTGTTTCATTGAAATCCCGTAAAATTTGCGCAAGGACCATATAATCCGGCTTTAGACACGCCATTGTACCACCCAATTATACATATATCACACGATATTATACACTGCAATCACCGTAAATTAACGACTGTTGTTTCTCTAAAGTATAAAATACCAAAACAGGGGGTTATAACGCACCTTCTATGAATAGATCCAAGATAACAGTTCTATCAACAAAAACCATAGTGTTTCAAATACTTAGAGAATAGCCCTTTAAAATGTTGTATGTCGAAGATAATATATTTCGTACAGATCCGGTACCTATCGTTTTTGTTCATGCACCAGGGATACATGAGCTATGCCCTGTAAGGCCAGCGGTTTATGTAAAATGATCTGCACCCGCATCACTCTTTCATCTTTAAAAATTTCGTCCGTCATCTTTTGTATCAGGGTTTCCAGCAGATAAAAGTCTGTGCCGTCCACAAGAGCATCCATCCTGGCGGCCAGGCCTTCATAATCGAGTGCTTCCTCTATCCGATCCGTGGCGGCGGCAGTTCCAGCATCGTATTCGATATCGATATCGGCACACACGATCTGCTTTTTCTTCCTCTCATGCGGATGAACCCCGATCAATACCCGCAATTTCCAGTCATGCAGCTGAATAATCATAACTTGTAATCGGGTTATTTTTATCCGGATTCAAAATGACCGTCATTTTGGGGCTACGGATAAAGACGGTGATGGTTCCATCTCCCGTCGATGGAGAAAAACTCAAAGCGGTCGTGCAGGCGTCCCGGTCTCCCCTGCCAAAATTCTATCCGGTCCGGTTTGAGCAGATAACCGCCCCAAAACTTCGGACACGGTATTTCGCCATCACCATATTTTTCACTTAATTCCCGGATCTTTGCCTCCAGCTCCTGCCGGTCTCTCAGTACGCGGCTCTGGTCGGAGGCCAGCGCACTTAACTGGCTCTCGACCGGGCGGCTGTGGAAATATGCTTCAGAGACCTCCCGGCTGGTTTTGACCAGGGCCCCTTCTATCCTGACCTGTCTTTCCAGTTCCGCCCAGTAGAACAACAGTGCACCAAAGACGTTCTGTTCTATTTCCCGGCCCTTCCGGCTCTGGTAGTTGGTAAAAAAAACGAATCCTTCATCATCAAAATCCTTGAGCAGGACGATCCGTGAAGAGGGCTTTCCCGACTTGTCGGCTGTGCTGAGTATCATGGCATTGGCATCTTTCAGGCGGGCATCCAGCGCCTCCCGAAACCATTTATCGAACAGATCCAATGGGTTCTCCGCAAGGTCTTCCTCCTGAAGGCCGGCACGGCTGTATTCACGACGTATAGATGCGATAGATTTTTCCATGGAGCGCAACTTATTCAGAATTATCTGTCCAACCAAAAATAACAAACAGGAATGAATAGAAAGCTATAAGCAAAATTTATATTCGGATGAGAACCGGCTCATCCCATCCGAAACTCAATATACTTGATGGTACGCCCCTCTGCCAGGTGCCGTTTCTCATACATGGTTTTGATGCCAAGCACTTCATCCAGGAGAGGCGATTCATAGAGATCGGCGGTTTTTCTGAGAACCGTACATCCTTCGTCACGCAGGGTCTCCAGGGTGAAACCATACAACAAATCCGAATCCGTCTTGAGGTGAATGGAGCCCCCGGGCCGGATGATCCGGCGGTAAACATCCAGGAAAAAGGGAGATGTCAGCCGTTTCCTTTTTTTACTCGTTCGCGGATAAGGATCGGGAAATGGGATCCAGATCGTCTCAACAAGGTCGATTTCCCGTTTGATGCACCGGTCCAGAAACTGGATATATGCCCGCAGGAACGCCACATTTGTGAGTTTTCTCTCCAGAGCCCTGCGTGCTCCCTTATAAATGCGCTCGCCCTTGATATCCACTCCCAGAAAATTGCGATGCGGGAACTTCCCGGCCAGCGCCAGGGAATACCCGCCGTCGCCACAGGCCAGTTCCAGGGTAACCGGGGCCGGATTATTAAAAACCTTCTCCGACCAGTCGCCCGGCAGGACGTCTCCATGAAAATAAACGTTCTCCATGTGGGGCAGTGCCGCATACCGCTCCAGCTTGTTTTTGGACATATTTCTTTCATTGTTTGCAGGGCTGGGAATTCATCACAAGATTATGATACCGGGGATTTAATGTCAACATGAGCGGAATTCCGCGATGACAAAAGTACTGCGCCATGATTCTCCGGGTGTACCGGCAGTCAATTGACCATTGTCGGCGGCTCGTGGTTAATCGTCCGCCGATAACCGGCAGCCGGCCGCTAATCACCAACTGCTTACACTGTTTTTATTCCGTATATTTGGTAACGTTTCGTCTTTTCATTTCTTATCGAATTCTCCGGTCCGGCATGACGCATCTGTTTCACCCCAAACGATTCCTCTTCTGGCAGTTACTGATCCTGATCTCCATCCTCGCCGCCTGCTCCGGCCGGGACTCTGTCAGAGTTGAAGGAACTATTCTTGCCGCCGACCATTCTGCAATACCCCGGGCAGATGTCCACTGGAGCCGGCTCGGCGGAAATGAAGCAACACGACATCAAACGGTGGATTCTTCCGGGAATTTCGGGGTCAATTTGTCCGTACCGGGATTTTACCGCTTCCGGTTCAGCGGAGTCAACCATGAGGCCGGCGAAACTATCCTGGATTTATCAAAACTAAAGAACGTCCACCTGAGGGTATATTTGTCGTCAAACCGCACCAATTCAAACCCGGCGCAGGTATATGCTATCGGGTCCTTTAACCGGTTTTCGGTAAGCCAGGCATTGCCTATGAACAAACAGCCGAACGGATCCTTCACGCTGACACTGCCTTCCGACTCAGAAACTGTGGCGTACCAGGTCGTCGGGCCGAATCTTACGGCCCCGGTCAACGGTACGGCGGCCGACAGCTATCAATACGACGGATCCGGAGGATATATCTCCACACTGAACCCGGTTAACGGCGAAGTGACGTTGGTTTACGATCCCTCCGAAACCGAAACTGCGGGTTCCCCACATATTGATTTCCAGGATCCGGCCGGCGAGACAGCGGCCTTTGCGCAGGCCTATGAGGGCCTTTACACTTTCGGCAATGTCTGGCAGCAGGCATTGCAGGATTATCAGGCCGGCGGCGGTGATCCGAATTCCTTCCGGTACGATTTCGGGACTCTCCGCGACAGCCTGTCCGGGATCATCGCCGGAGAGAAGGGACCGCACGTGCGTACTATGCAGATCCTCCGTTATATGACTCTCGGTTTATACGGAGCCGACAGCCTGAGCTCCGATTATGCCCGGGAATTATTACAGAAACTGAACCCGGACGATCCCCTGTGGGCTGTCCAGCCTCTTGCCATGCCTGTAGCGATCGATATGTCGGGAAAGCCGGACCAGTATACCGGTTATCTCCAAAAAGCTGCCCGCACAAATCCGGACCGTGAAGTCCGGGCTACATTGATTTACTATCTGCTGAATAAGGCTTACCGGAGTGGAGACATGGCATCCGCGCACTCGTATTATGACCGGCTTCAGAATGAATTCGGAGGAACCATGCTTGCCCAATATGCCAAAAGCGAATTCTCCTTTGACAACGAAATCGCCGTGGGCAAGCCGGTTCCGGATTTTTCCGTTTCTTCCCTCGACCATCCGAATGTCACGTTCTCAAAGAAAAACATGCTCGGGAAAACGTATATGATTGATTTCTGGGCCACCTGGTGTGGACCCTGCCGTCGGGAACTGCCATACATCAGCAAAGCATATGCCGATTTCAGAGATAAGGGATTTCAGATTCTGAGCCTTTCTTTCGACGACAGCCCGCAGGATGTACGGAATTTCCGCAAGAAAAAGTACCCGATGCCGTGGCATCACGGATTCCTGAAAGGAGGGTTCGAGAACAAAATCGCCAGGGAATTTAATGTAAATGCCATTCCATCTCCAATCCTGGTAGGGCCGAAGGGCATCATTCTGGCAAAGGGCGTTGCATTACGGGGGCCCAATCTGGAAAAAACACTCCGGCAGATTCTCGGGAAGTCAGGCTGATAAGGAATGATTTAACGGCAGACTTCTGCGACAAGAGAAATTTACTGTTTACGTGTCGCAGGCCGCTCCTTTTTCGCATTTCCCGCCATCTGCATAGAACCATAGTCGATTTCGAGATGCCGTACCCTGACCTGCGAACGGCTGCCAGAAGTTCTGCATGTTCTCTTATACTTTTTCCTCTTACCCTGTCTCTTTATCAGTAATACGGGCTGCACAAATCTGCTTTTCGAGTGAGGAAAACAGAGTTTATCCCTCTTTTTTCCGAATATACATAAGCTCCTGGCAAGCAATAAATTATTCCAAACATAAGATGAGAAAAGAGGATACAAGTCATTGCATATATACATATATATTCTTATATATGACTATATATGTTAATGAAGGCAGACATACAATGCGGGAACATCTTTCGAGTCACATTACAGACTATATGCGGCAGCTTTTCGGGATACGTGTTTTAAAGGCTGCCACCGATATCTTGCAGGATCTCGACAAAATCCCCTACTTCAACAAAGGAAACGATCCGGCGTACAATACCCAACATATTGCCAGTCTGCTTATTACCTGCCTTCTGTTACATGAGGAGGAAGATATATCCACCCGATATATCCAGTTATATCTGGAAATGCCCTCAGATCAGGGAAGCTGGTACGAGTCTTTCTCTGAAGAGCTGGCCAGGCTGCTGGACAGCCCGAAATCCGTTGAGCATCTCTACTGCGTTCATCTTCAGCCTACTTATCCTTATGCTGAAATTTGGAAAAAACGATACGTTCAGGATATCCTGTATTACTATAAAAATGTCTATAAACTTGAGGAAGGAGAAATCTACTCCGATCTTGATGATTCCGGGATGCCGAGTATGACAGTAGAGAAAATAACCAAAAAACTGGTGCGGGTGGAGGGCCCTTTTTTCCGGAAGATCGTGCTCGATATTTCTTAGGGAGGACGACCGGAACAGATCCCCGGAAGATCTTTTTGCGGGGTTATTAAAATCGTATCTTTTCATCCGGATGGCGTTGCCGTTTCACAAGGGCTTTTTGATGCCCGGCATTTTTACACATGCAGAACAGGGGATAAAACAGAATAGTTATGGAGATTGGACCCGAGGTTGCCGAACAAGTTCGTCGTTTATTTGATCGTCCCGGAAAGAGTATGCTCGACGCCCTTGGTATTTCCTGGCTAACCATCCGAAAGGATGAGATTGTGGCTACCATGCCCGTGGACTCCCGGACTACCCAGCCTTTTGGCCTGCTGCATGGAGGGGCCTCGGCTGCATTGGCGGAAACACTGGCTTCCATCGGAGGATGGGTGAATCTTACGGACCCGAAACTCGGCGTGGTGGGAATCGAGGTCAATGCCAATCACCTTCGCAGCAAGACGTCGGGGTTGGTAACCGGACGTGCCGTTCCCCTTCATATCGGTTCAAGAACGCACGTGTGGGAAATTCGCATCAAAGATGAGCAACAGCGCCTGATTTGCATATCCCGGTGTACTCTGGCAGTAATCACCATTCCACCCGAATACCTGGATCAGCAACACTGACCGCCTCTTAGTTACGATCCTCTTCGAGGATATGCATAAATTTGCGCCGTGCCACCGGAAAAAGGGTTTCTTCAAAGGGAAAGTCCAGGTTGGTGTTGAAGGCATACGTGGCCGGGTTCGGCAGATCACGGTTTTCCCGGATGAGTTCCATCTTCAGACTGCCGGGCGGCAGCTGTGCACCACCCAGATCAACGGTTTTGACCAGCTGGGTCTTCAGTGAACGGTATTTTTCTTTGGGACCGGTAAAAATGCTTAGTTCATAGCGAAACAGCATCAATTTCCTGCTGCCGTTATCGGGAATAAAAACGTATCCCTCTTCCATATACGAGGGTTTAATCCCCACCTGCTCCACCTGAAAGTGTTCGTCTACAAATTCGTAGATCGTTGTTCCTTCGCGAATCGTCTGATTTATAAACGGCAATGCCCAGGTGATGATATCATCAACCGATTTGAGGTGCTCGTAATCGCCGTGCAACAACTGATAGGTGATCTTTTTATTCCTCAGATCGATCTCTTTGATCTCCCGCGGCAGATTCCTGCCTAACTGCTCAATCTGTCCCTTAAGCGACGCGAGGTCGTTATACAGATCAATCAGGTCACTCAGAGACGGGTATAGCTTATTATGGGAAAAGGTACGTTGTATGCCTTTCAGGGCATCCAGAATACGGTATTGGCGGACTTCAAAATCGACGCCGACCTGCGTAAACAATTCGAGCGATAATGTTTCCATGGCATCCGATTTAATGTGCTTTCTCCGTGCAGAGACAACAATGGTATTATCGAAAGAATAATGACCAAACTATAGCTGTTATCGTAACGTTTCAGCATGGGAAACAGGGATATCTCCCGGAGTGAGTCAGGGATTAAGCGCGGCAATACAGTGCATTTTCTCCTAACGCCCGGCCGCTTTCAGGAATAGCCGGAACAAAAAGTGACCAGATGATCCAACGGCTTCTTTTCCTCTTCCCGAAGCTGAGGATGATTCCGTGCCCGTCTCAGATAAAATCCTGCATCTTCAACTTTGCGTTGATAGAGCAGCGCCACGCCCGCCACATATAAACTGATAAGGTTTCCCGGCTCTATGGCAAGAGATTTTCGGGCATATCCCGCCGCCTTCGGATAATCGTCTTCCATCAGGGCCAGTTGAGAGAGTTTCATATAGAGCAAAGCCGCCGTCTCGGAAAGCAGCCTTTTGTCCGCCCCGTTGTATACGGCCTTTTCCAGCGTCGCATACGCCTCTTTGTTCCTGCCTGTTTGCTGATAGGTCGCTCCAAGCTGGTAAAGCAGGTAAGGGTCGCCGGGAGCCTCACGAACCGCTTTTGCGAGCATAAAGAGATTTCGTTCCACTCGCGAATCATCTCCCTGAACCGTCTCCTTCACATACCCCTGATGCCGGATGAGCAAGTCGCTTTTTCTCACAGACCCGCCTGATCGTTCGATAGAAGGCCGTATTTGTTCATGAATACTCCCTTTATAACGATACCAGCCGCGGTTCCGGAACAGACGTGTCAGGTGGAAATCGGAATAGGCCAGCAGATCGTCCTCCGGAGCAACATTCCGAATACGCACTTCGATGCCCTCTGCGGGACTTTTGGAGATGATCCGGCGCAATTTTTCGCATGATTCTTCCGCAAGCGTCTCATCGGCATCAAGCACCAGGATCCATTTCCCCAGGGCCCTGTCAAGGCCCGCATTCCGTGCCTCGGAGAAGTCGTCATTCCAGGGATGGGTGAAAACACGCGCCCCGAACGACTGTGCAATTTCCCGCGTGTTGTCTGTCGATCCCGTATCCACAACAATGATCTCATCGGCAACAGGACGCACACTCCCCAGGCACGCCTCCAAAACGGAGGCTTCATTCCTGACAATCATACATACCGATAGGAGTAAATCCGCCGGAATATTCATTCCAGAATAAGATTTAAGTTCAGACGATTGTGACGGTTCCTGTTTCATCTCACTTTCCGGGAACTTTGTAAAATAATCAAAACGGCAGAAATGGAAATTATGACCGATACCCGATAGTCGACAGGAACCATTACTGTTTCGCAGCCGGCTGGGGCTGATCAACGCCTGTGTACCCTGCAACTAATAATTAGCCGGTTCATCCACTATGATCTGATATTCCCGCCCGGCCTCCGTAAATTCCCTTTCTCATTACAACACTGGCAAATATAGATGAACGATATTCAGGTAATCGATGTGTATCCATACCGGCTGAACGAAGGCCGCGCTGAATTTCTGTTGCTGCACCGGGCTCCGGAGGTTTATTGCGCCGGGCAATGGCGCATGGTCGGTGGAAAAGTGGAACGGGATGAGACCGCCTGGCAGGCCGGCTTGCGTGAATTGTTTGAAGAAACGGGGTGCCGGCCCGTGCGCTTCTGGAGCGTGCCCAGCCTGAATCATTTCTATGATCCCTCCCGCAACAGGATTATGCTCATCCCCGTTTTCGCCGCCGAACTTGCCCCTGATGCGGCTGTAAAACTGAATGAAGAACACGACCAATGGTGTTGGGTTGAGGGAAACCGGGCCAACCAGCAACCCGTATGGCCGGAACAACAGCGCCTGATAACATTGATCCGCCGCATCCTGACCTCCGACAACATACCGGATGAATGGATCATCGGATAAGAGAAGATCACGATATTCCGCACCGGGCGATTATCGGAGTGACCGGCCGGATATGGACGTTTTTTACATAATAATTGCAGAATCAGCTAAATGAACAAAAGATCTCTGTTTTTTTTGTCACTATTCCTGTCTTTATTTGTTGCGGAAGCAGCACAGGCGCAAAATATGGGAAGAAACCTGCCCTTTTACCTCCGTATATACCCCGATCTGTGGTACAATAGTGTGGATGGCCTGCGGGTAGGCGTCGACCTGCGCAAAGGGCAGGCCGGAGATCTCGACAATAAGCAATATCTGCTGGATTTCGGATTCTGGCTGGCTACACGCTTCCCTCAACATCCGGTTTCTTATTACCTGCATTTTACCGAGCCGATCGGCCCGTGGAGCAGTTTTAACGCAGCGGCATCGGTGGGTGTGGTCAGTGAATACCGGACCGGCTTCATGCAGGAAGGGCTGATCTTCCAAAAGCGCTGGCAGCCGGGATTCGCGGAGGATAATTACGAGAAACTGCATATCCGTTTTGCCGGTGAAAAACTCTATACCCGGGAGTACGAGCTTTTCCCGGAATTGTGGAATGATGGATGGACCTATCTGGCCGATGTACGTTTTACAATCCGGCGGGAAACAGGGTCGACGCTTTTATTGCTCAATATCGGATCAATGGTCTCAACCCCCAACGGTACATATACTTCCGGTGCTTCCGGAAGAGCGACAATAGGATTCTCCCAGAAATGGGCTTTAGGTTCCGGATTTCACTGGAGCTATCGGCTATTCGGAGGATTTTCAATCAAATACACTCCTCCTCAGTATCGTTTCTTCAGCAGCCTGGCCTCTCCCCGGGAATGGAAAACCAATCCTTTCGTACGCTCCAGGGGAACCGTGCCTCCGGTCTGGATGAAAGAAGGCTGGGTGGAGTTTGCCGGCGGTCCCGGCCTCAGGGGTTATGTATACCAGGATATCCAAAGCCTGAAAAGCGGCCGGCCGGATTTGATGCGGGACGTGATCTCAATAAATACCGAAATCAGTTATCCGAATCCTGTAAGTTCTCTCCTTTCCAAACACTCGTTTCTTAACAGCCTTATAACTTTTCGCAGCTACCTGTTTGGAGATGCCGGAGAACGGCTGCCTCTGAAAGGCAAATGGGTGCTAAGGCAGGTAGGCGGCCCTCTTTATACAGGCGTCACGCGAAGGATCCGTGCAGATGCGGGCCCGGGTGTTGCATTATCTCTGACTTTCCCCGATAATGAAGGACGTACCAGAACCATCACTTTTCGGTATGATGTCCCCCTTTGGCTTTCCGCTCCTCTGCCGGGCCATCCGGAACTGAGCTACCGCAACATCCTCGGACTCAACGTCATCATTCCTCTTTAATCAGTATCTTTTGCCATGATCATTCTCGTTATCAATTGCGGAAGTTCTTCCGTAAAATATCAGCTCATTGAGACGGAAGATGAGCGTATCCTTTGCAGCGGGCTTGCCGAACGTATCGGAGCCATCAAATCGATTGTCAAACATGAGGTGACCGGAAAAGAGCCGGTAAAAAGGGTACTGGATCTGAAGGATCACTCCGAAGCGCTGAAAGAAATTCTTGAATTTATCAGTATCCCCGAAAACGAAGTCATTTCCTCCCTGGAGGAGATACAGGCGGTAGGACACCGGGTGGTACACGGCGGGGAGATGTTCAAGGACTCGGTACACATAGATGGGGATGTCATCCGGGCGATCGAGCAGGCCGTTGATCTGGCGCCATTGCATAACCCTCCCAACCTGAAAGGAATCCATGCGGCCCAGAAAGTCCTCCCGAAAATTCCGCATGTTGCCGTTTTCGACACAGCCTTTCATCATTCGATACCGGCGGAGGCTTATCTGTACGGCATCCCCAATCGCCTGTACCGGCGATATAAAATCCGGAAATACGGGTTTCACGGAACCTCCCATTATTATGTGAGCCGGAGGTATTATGAGATGAGCGGAAAGCCGGCGGAAGGCACCAGGCTGATCACCTGTCATCTTGGAAACGGAGCCTCTCTTTGCGCGATCAGGGACGGCTTTTCAATCGATACCACGATGGGATTCACACCGCTGTCAGGACTGATCATGGGCACACGCAGCGGAGATATCGATCCATCCATCCTGTTTTTCCTTGTCGAGAAGGAAGAACTTCCTCTGAGTGATTTATACACATTGCTCAATCGCCACAGCGGTCTGCTCGGCCTGAGCGGTTATGCTGCCGACATGCGCGACCTGGTCCAGGAAGCGGAAACAGGCGACCGGCGCTGCCAGCAGGCAATCGATGCCTTTGCCTATCGCGCAAAGTTATATATCGGATCATATATAGCCGCCATGAACGGGTGCGACGCTATTATTTTCACGGCAGGTATCGGTCAGAATTCCCCGCAGATCCGCCGGAAAATTCTTCAGGATACGGAAGGGATAGGTATCAAAATAGACCCCGAACGTAACCGTAAGGCCGTAGGCATGAATGAGCAAAAAATAAGCACTGACGACTCTCCGGTCGAGGTGTACATGATTGCCACAGATGAGGAGCTGGTGATCGCCAAGGAAGCGGCCAAGATTGCTACGGCAAACAGGCAGAGTCCATGGGTTTAATGTCGATTTGGGGTATATTTGACCATGCGTAAACAGGCCCCGAAAACGATTGCTATTCTGTCGAGCCTCATGCTGCTGTTCGGCTGCACCAGTTCGCGATGGATAGCAGACAAAAAGCCTGCGATTGACCGGTCAGAGGGTACCGTCTTGAAAACCCGTCAGATACTTATAAGAAAGGGAGAAATTACGCCTGATGAACCGGTTCTCACACTTAACCTGGTTAATATTGAAAGTGTCAGATATCCGGAGCGCCTGGTTATGCGACGGTACATTCAAAAATTTCACCCCCGCTACGGCCATCTGATACTCGGAATCGCCGCCTCTGCATTCATTCTCTATACCGCCCATTCGGATGATATCATCCGGCAGGATAAATCAGGCCGCTCGCAGATTCTCCTGAACGCTGCAGGACTTGCTGTCGGACTCGGATCTTTCCTGGACATGAAACCGGTTGGTCAGCCCAGGGCAACCGGGGAGAAACAAATGACAAAACAGGTAGATTTTGTAACCAGATCCGATACCGTCGATGCGACCAGCACTTCCGGCGAATACGCTACATTCACAGTTAGTTACAGGGATTCGTTACTCGCCCGGGATAAACAGGTTCCGATAACGGACGGAAAGCTCTTGCTCAATCTGGCAACCGACTACAACCCGGGTATTATTGCCGCGAGCGAGCCCGGAAGCCTGATGGTAGAAGCGGATTATCATAAAAACCGTTACGATTTCCACATTCCCCTCACCTCCTTTATGCAGCAGTACGCCGTGAGCATAAAAAGCCCCGCTCCGCTATATAATGAGCCTGCAGCATCCCGAAATAATCTGTTAACCAGTGTCGGAAAGGGCACATATCTGCGTTATCTCGGCAATACCGAGGCCGGATGGTATAAAGTGCTTCTCGGTATCACACCGGCCTGGCTCAAGACTCAGGATGCCCGACTGGTCTGGAAAAGCAGCCGTGAAACAGGGAGCAGCCCGGACGACCAGGCTTCTGTTTCCTATGGCAATATCGATGTTGAACAAAATATACCCGAGGCCTCTACAAAGCAGCCACATACGGCTGCTATCCTGATGAGCAGTACATTCGCCGGAGAACCGGCGGCAGAGCAGGCCGTATACGACCGGGACATCCGCCTTGTCCGTGATTATCTGACCCACGCGCTGGGCGTACCGTCCGGACTGATAACTTCTTACGGAACCGGACAGGCCCGGCGGGCATGGCAGCAGCAACTCAAAGATACCAGCGCCGTGCCTTCATGGCTTCCCGATCCGCCGGATTCCTCTTGCCTGATCATTTATTATTCGGGTGCCGTTGATAAAAGTACGGATGAAGATTCCGGCTCCCTTACAAAACTTATCCGGAGCGCGGGAAAATGGAATACCCGGTCCACTTTGCTGCTTCTCGACATCCATACGACATCGATCCAGGCAGACTCGCTCAAGCAGGTCTGGCTGAAAACGGCTGCACTGGCAACCGCGAAGAATCCCCACCTTGCCATATTATTTTCGTCTGACCTGGGACAAAACACCCATATTTACAGATCATCGGGCCGGGATGTGGATAAAATGCATACCGTCTTCACCTACTATTTCTGCAGGGCCCTCCAGATGGGATTGACAGATATGGCCAATATTAACCCGTTTTTACAACGCAACATTGCCTTCACCTCAAGAAGCGTAACAAATCAGCCGCAGGATCCGGTGTTCTTTGGTGATGCGGATATCTCGCTCGTCGAGCCGAAAAAGCAATGAGGAGCAATTCTGTATCGGACAACCAGGAATTTATCAGCAGTCAAGCCGGTTTCTATCCTCCCCTGAGGGAGGTGCAGGTGAGTGTCCCCCGATGGTCGGGGCAAATCAGGTGCATGTTACAGAAAAGGATGTGGCTCCCGTTCTCATCCTCCTTGCCTGATATTAACGCTTGTACACCTTTGTAGTTCCCTTGAGGAGATGGAAGAGGAAATGCATTTCGTATTAGGATTCTTCCGAGGGATAATTCCGGAATTAACCTTGCCTACGGTAAAGATCAATTCGATTACCCATAGTATTCAACATAGAACCAAAAGTTCATTACCTGTCAGATCCTTCAAAATTCTACATTCAATGACACCTTTTATTACACAACTCCGAAAGAAAGCCGCCGGACAATCAAAAACAATCGTCTTTCCGGAAGCGGATGACGAACGTATCCTGCGGGCTGCCGCTTGGCTTGCAGAGCAACAAATATGCCGCGTGATCCTCATCGGCTCCGGCGAAACGATCCGGCGGCATGCGGCTTCTTTCGGCCTCCGGCTTTCTGACGACATCGGATACAGCAAACCGGAGGCCGGTAGTGAGGCGGATCACTATGCCGGTCACCTTTATGAACGACGTAAACATAAAGGGATGACGGAAGAAGTTGCCCGGAAGACCATCGTACAGTCGTTATTCTGGGCCGCATCGCTGGTCGCTCATGGGAAAGCCGACGGCTGCGTATGCGGTGCAGCCAATACCACGGGCGATGTTCTGCGTGCCGCCCTGCAGGTGATCGGCCTCCGCGGGGGATCAGAGATCGTTTCCAGCGCATTTATGATGTCATGGGATGACGGGCGTGTGTTCACCTATGGCGATTGTGCCGTCGTCCCTTATCCCACACCTGCACAGCTTGCCACCATTGCAGTCGATTCTGCGACGACACATCATAAATTAACGGGAGATGATCCGAGGGTCGCCATGCTCTCGTTTTCAACCAAAGGAAGCGCAGAACATGAGAGCGTTGCACTGGTAAGGGAAGCACTGGCGATAGTCCGGCAGAAGGATACCGGACTTATGGTTGACGGTGAGTTGCAGTTTGACGCTGCTTACGTAGATGAAATCGGCCGCCGGAAAGCCCCGGGATCGTCGGTTGCGGGACGTGCCAATGTGTTCATTTTCCCAAACCTGGACGCCGGAAATATCGGCTACAAAATAACCGAGAGACTCGGCGGAGCCACTGCAACCGG
>CAZNHE010000018.1:0-28900 GCA_964572735.1 uncultured Chitinophagales bacterium
CGCCATGGTGCGAAGGCGACCCCACAAGGCACCACACACAGCATGGACCCCGCAGAGGACAAAGTCCGCCAGGACGCGAAGGCGACCCCCAAGCCACTACACACAGCATGAACCCCGCAGAGGACAAAGTCCGCCATGGTGCGAAGGCGACCCCACAAGGCACCACACACAGCATGGACCCCGCAGCAGACAAAGTCCGCCAGGACGCGAAGGCGACCTCCCAAGGCACTACGCGAAGCACAAACTCTGCAGAGACAATCCGTCATGGTGCCAGGGCGACCTGCGCTGCCGAAGCTTTAGTGTGGATGGGTTTCATTTTTCTCTCTTCCCGGTATCCGACGGGAATCCTTCCCTCTCCGCCGCTGCGGAGGCGTACTTCCGAAAGCATCTATTTTTCACGGAAAAGCCGGATCGGAATTTTCTTTTATTTCGTTTAAATAAAAGTAGAAAAATTATTGCATATTGTTTACGTTGTTATGTATATAACATACGTTTCCTGATTATTCGCCTATGAAACGATTCGCCACTATTTTGTTTTTGTCTGCAGGGCTGATCCTTGCGATCGGTTCTTCTGCGCAGGCTCAATTCCGAGATCAAACCCCTTCGCCGCTGGGATATACCGGACCGGTGACGAAAACCGTACAGGTCACGCAGGATCAGAAGAACGGATTATTCGACCTGTTCAACATCAGAAATGTGCGGATGCAGAATTCTTATGAAATGACTTTCTCCAGTTTCGGTGGAAAGTTTTATAATGAGAATATCTTTACCAATACCCTCTTCATGGATTTCACCCCCCGTCTGTCGGGCCGGCTGGACGTTTCTATTGCGGCCTCACCCTTCGGAAACGGCCTGATCACCCGGAACAATAAGCCGCGTGTTTTCATCCGAAATGCCCAATTGAACTACAAACTCAGCAAAAACAGCAGTATTCACTTCCAATTTTCCGAGATACCTTATGCAAGCCCATACATGCCTTACGGGTATCCCGGCTATTACGGCAATCCCTTTTACGATGGCTTTTACAACAATTACCGCTGATCCCTTCGTCCCGGGCCGCAATACGATTTCATGAACAAAGTCAGGAGTGCCGGTTTTTTCTTGAATGCGGCCATTGGTCTTTTAAGCCTGCTGTTGCTGATTCTGCTGGGAGCTTTTTTTACAAGAGTGATGTTCCCCCGAATACAGAATGAACGTAAGGATGCACAAGCGGGATTGATCAGTAAAGTGATTCAGGTGGAGGTTCTAAATGGGTGTGGTGTCCGCGGCATTGCCGGCCGTTACACTCATATTCTCCGAAAAAGCGGCTTTGATGTCGTTGAATCAGGCAACTTCGACAATTTCAATGTCATTCATACTTTTATTATCGATCACAGCGGGCACAGCCGGAACGCCCGGAAGGTAGCCCGTGCGCTGGGAGTCGATCCCAGCCGCGTGATCGAGGAACAATCCCCGGATTATTACCTTGACGCAACGGTCGTCATCGGTTCCGATTATAATTCTCTGAAACTTAACTAATCTCTATGCCCAAAAAAGACGCCCCGTTATACCAGACACTTTCCCCTGAATCGGCTCCGGTCGCCGACGAAACCAGAGCGTTGCTTCAGACAATACACCAGGCATTGCTTGAAAAAGACGCCGGTAACATCGTGCAGCTGGACGTAAGAGGGCTCTCTCCGGTAACTGATTTCTTCATTATCTGCAGCGCTCCCACCGATATCCAGATAAAAACGT
Source organism: uncultured Chitinophagales bacterium (assembly GCA_964572735.1). Lineage (GTDB taxonomy): Bacteria > Bacteroidota > Rhodothermia > Balneolales > DATFMH01 > DATFNI01. The sequence goes on from CAZNHE010000018.1 coordinate 1,735, forward strand.
ATGCCGATGCGGTCGTCGAATCAACAAAAAAGAAGCTGGGCGAACGGGTCTGGAAAAAAGAGGGCCTGGATACGCGCCGCTGGGTTATCCTGGATTACGTGAATGTGGTGGTTCACATTTTCAAGGATGAATTGCGTGACTATTATAACCTGGAAAAAATGTGGAATGACGCCATCACCACCACGATTAATGAATAAGATGCGTTGGGTGTTTCATCTTGCTTTGAGCCTCGTCGTTCCGGTCTGGCTTGTGGCGGGCTGTACTCCAAAACAGGTACGCCACCCGACTCACAACGCCTCGTTCGACATCCTCAAAGATACCAGCCGGATTCAGAATCTCCTGCCTCTTGTCTCCCCCGAAGGCCATTCCTTCCGCATCGGAACCGTATACGTAGACTCGGTCGAAAAGGTGTTGCTGAACGGAAAAGAGATCCTCTTACTTTACGGGAAGCTGCCCTCGGGATGCAGCCATCTGCTGAAAATAACTTCGCAGGCAATCGGCGACAGCCTTTCGGTAGCCATGACTTCCTGGAGGCCCAAAGACCGGATGTGCACCCAGCAACTCATTCCTTTCACCCACCTGTATACCCCTGATCCGGCGCACACAGATGTCGGGGAATTAAATTCCTGCACCGTGAACGGCCATCCGGTGCCACTGGTTCCAAAACCGTAATGGTGCGAAATCAAAATTGTGCGGGAATCACCTCTGCGCGGTCAATCTCTCTTACGAACGCTGCCTGTCACCTTTGAGTTTAATTCTCTACTTTCCCAAAAAATAACCCAACGCCGGATGGATGCCCGCTTACATACAACATATCGAACCGTTTGTTCCCGACAAATGGTATTCTCAGGAAAAAATTCGCGACTTCATGATCGGGCATATCTCCGGGAAGGAAATCACGCGAAAGCTCTTGTACCGGATCTATGCCCGGTCGGGGATCGAACGACGTCATTCGGTCATCGAAGATTTTGATTTAGAAGGAAAAAAACGGTCTTTTCTTGAGGAAGTCGATGGCAGGCTGGTAATGCCGGGTACGGCCCATCGAAACCGGCTGTACTCCGAAAGTTCAAAATGGATCTCTCCCGAAATCGCCCGGCGTACGCTTCGTGCAACCCCGGAGGTAACCCCCGCCGATATCACCCATGTCATCACCGTTTCGTGCACCGGTTTTTTTGCCCCGGGGCCGGATTATCATATCGTAAAGGACCTCGGCCTGCCGCCGGAAACGCAGCGCTATCATATTGGTTTTATGGGATGCTATGCAGCATTCCCGGCACTTCGTATGGCCAGCCAGTTTTGCGCCGCCAACCGGGATGCCAACGTCCTGGTCGTCATTCTGGAACTGTGCACTCTTCATCTGAAGTTCCGGGAAGAAACCGATTTCCTGCTTTCCGGATCACTTTTTGCCGATGGCGGCGCCGGGATTCTGGTTAATTCACAAAAACCACCGCAGGGAAAAGAGGCTGTTGAAATTCTCGGCTTTGAGACCAACATCGCTCCTGACAGCGAATCCGACATGGCATGGACTATTGGAGATGATGGCTTCGACATGGCACTTTCTACCTATATCCCCCGGATATTGGGTACCAACGTGGAAACGACGGTTGCGCCCCTGCTTGGCAGGTTCGGCATTCGCAGGAAAGACGTCCATCACTGGGGAATTCACCCGGGCGGACGCGCCATTCTCGACAAGATTCAACAGGGACTCGCCCTGGCCGATGAGCAGATACGGCCTTCCCGGGAAGTTCTTCGCCGGTTTGGAAATATGAGCAGTCCTACGGTGCTGTTTGTGCTCAATGAAATCCTCAAACAGCCGGCAAAGCAGAAGGAAGAAAATATCCTCGCAATGTCGTTCGGTCCGGGACTGACCCTGGAAATGATGCTTTTGAAACGGATAATGGCAACCTATGAGGACCGGCATGAACTGGATGCTGCAAAAAAGAGAAGAGGATCTGATCGAATGGATGGACACCCCGGAGGCCAACCGCAGGAAATTATTCCGGACTTATAGCTCGTTTTCCGTCATAAATCGTTTTCTGACAGGGTGGCATACTTTTTATGAGGATTACATCCGCCCGCTTGCCCGGGAAAAACGACCTCTGGAAATCCTGGATATCGGCTTCGGAGGCGGGGATATCGCTTATCATCTCGACCGATGGGCACGCAGGGATCATCTGGTATTGAGCATCACGGGCATAGAAACCGATTCCCGCGCAATCGATTACGTCGGAACCCGCTCATGGCCCGGAACCATCACCTTTGAACATTGCACCACCCGCGAGCTGGTGAAAGACGGCAGACGGTTCGATGTAATCATCTCCAACCACCTGGTTCATCATCTCTCTCCCGAAGTACTCGGACAAACATTATCCGACTGCGAAAATCTCTGCAGAAGGCTCATATTATTTAACGATCTGGAGCGAAGTCCGCTGGCATTTGCCTTGTTCTCAGTATTTGCCATCCCCTTAAGCATCGGTTCTTATATCGCCTGCGACGGGCGCATTTCCATACGGAAAAGCTATCGGATAGAGGAGATGAAATCGTTGCTCCCCGACGGCTGGATCGTCAGGCGCACAATTCCGTGGCACTTGCTCATCACGAAAGAGTATAAACAGCATCCGGTTCCGGAACGGTCTCATGTATGATGTACTCATTGTGGGCGGCGGGGCCGTCGGTTTATTCACGGCCTGCCGGCTGATACAGCTCGGATTCAGGGTTCTCATACTGGAAGAAAAAACAACGCGCTCCCAACATTCCCGTTCAATAGGCATTCACCCTCCCTCGCTCGAATATCTGGAGCAAATGGATCTGGTCGATTCCTTCCTTGACCAGGGTTTAAAAATCCCGAAAGGGTTGGCGGTCGGAGATCATAGAGTACTCGGAGAACTTGATTTCCGAAATTGTTCCGGACCCTACCGCTTTGTACTGACGCTTCCCCAGTTTCGTACTGAAGGAATCCTGGAAAGATACCTGACAAGGGTGCATCCTCAGAGCCTGCAGAAGGGGAAAAAGGTCACAGCCCTCCAGGCTGCCGACGATCATATCCAAATTACGGCACAACATAAAAACGGGCATCAGGAAACTTTCCGGGCACAATTGGTGGTCGGCTGTGATGGAAGACACAGTACAATCCGGAAACTGATGAATATTCCCTTCAGAGGCGGTTCCTATCCCGATACATTTATTATGGGAGATTTTGCCGATACCACCGGGTTTGGTGCGGTTGCCGTCATTTATCTACAAAGTGCCGGGCTGATCGAATCATTTCCCCTCCCGGAAAATAAACGGCGCTGGGTAGTCCGAACACCGGAATATGTCGCCAACCCCTCCGTCGATCAATTCAAAAGCCTGATCGAGCTGCGGACAGGATTCACACTGCCGGGAGAAACAAATACCATGCTCAGTTCCTTCGGCGTTCAACATTACCGCGCGCGTTATTATGGTGCCGGAAGAACGGTTATTATTGGTGATGCGGCTCATATTGTAAACCCTTTCGGGGGCCAGGGAATGAACCTGGGCTGGATGGATGCATGGGATCTTTCACGAATTCTTGAACAACATCGTTCCACCGGTTTTGGAGATATATCCTGGAAAAGTTATAACCGAAGGCACAACTTTGCCGCCTGGCAGGCAATCAGGAGGTCCGAATTCAATATGCGTATGGGCCGGGCGCATGCTCATCCATGGCTGCATGAAGCTTTCATCAAAACTCTTATGCACCTGCCCACCCGTCGAATATTGCCCCGGCTGTTTACCATGCGAGGGTTGTGAGACCGGCTTCTTGCCTTCTTCTCCTTATATTAAGCAGGAACCGTAAAATACCATCATGAATAAGCACGAGTGAAAATCCATTGAGCCTCACAAAAAAGAACCTCTATGGAATCTATCCATTTTCCCCCAGCCATTCTTTAACGATCCGGCTTATCCGCCCCGATTCCTGAAGACGCAGTAAAGCAATGTCGGCCTCATGTAATTCCTGTGATTTTAACGGAAAGGCAAAGCCATATCCCTGACGCATATATTCGGTCTTCGAAATCGATACATCATGATCGTGGTGTTGCTTTTCGAAATAAAGCAGCTGCGGACGATCGTATACCACAGCATCGATCCGTTTTTCCTTCAACAGTTTATATCCCTGCTCCAAAGTCATAATGGGAACTTCCCGGCCTCCGTACTCCTCAATCAGATCCTGTGCCGGCGAGCCGGCCACAACTCCGACCGTCTTATCATTCAGTTGATCGGCATTTGAAATGACCACAGTGTTCATTCCTACCAACGTCAGGGTGCTGGCGATGGTTGCAACCATGGTAGTGGCAAAGATGATGGAAATAACCATCCAGGAACCGGCTACAACACGTCCCCAAAATGTGACCGGCGCCCGATCGCCGTAGCCCGTGGTAGACATGGTCACGATAGCACACCACATACCGTTAGCAATACCTCTGGCCGGCAGCGAAGGAAACTGATCGGGGTTATGCTCCCGCTCTGCGAGCCAGAGAAGGGTGCCTACGATCCCCAGGATAAACAAGAAGACCAATACCGCAATGAAGAAGCGCGTTGTGAAAAAGGGGCGAATGCGCTCCCATACAGTGGGCGGCTTTGCACGAGACATGATGGACAGACCTGATTGAAAATAGGGTTGGGTGAACTCTATTTTAGATGCCCGGTCTGCGGTAATACTCACGGGTCCCACCACGGCATCCACCCTGCCCGCCTCCAATGCCTGAAGGGCATGGGGAACATCGTCGAAGGGGATTAAACTGTAGCTCCATCCCTGCTTGTCGGCCAGCGCCTGCCATATTTCCAGTGAGATACCATCGTCCCGATCTGATCCCACTACGAACGGAGCCGTTCCTGCGACGCCTATCCGCAGGGGTACTTTCGCTTGTGCGTGCAAATCCGCCCCTTCCCGGAGAGTCAATACGAAAATAATAATGATAGAAAAGAAAAATAAACGTTGGTTATGCTTTGACATCACACCTCTCTTCTCTGCTTCTTTGCTCCTTTAAATTTGCGGTGCTTTCCAAATTATTTCTCACTATTTACTATGAGCCGTCCAATGCCCGTACATCACGACGATAATTATCATCTCCGTCAAAAGATATTTTCAATCATCCATTGTTTCCCGCAAGATACGATTCCCCGAAGAGATCAACACCTGTTTTTTGTTTTGGGGGGGCGGATACTTCGACAGTTTATACGCCGGGCAGGCTGGTGAATCGGCTCTCGAACCATGAATTTTCTGCCGGATGTTACCGTTGCAAGCGGATAGCTACGTGTCCTTCTCAAAAGAGGCTATCATCTCCCTGAGATAGTTGATCCTGGTATAAATATCTAAAGGAAGCACGGCGTTGGGAACCCGGGTAGATTCCTCATAGAGTGCAAGGGATTTTTCATACCAGTTCAGCGCGTCTGTCGGGTTGCCCAGTTCACTGGCAATATCTCCTTCTTCCTTCATCAATTCAGCCAAAGGAAGTCCTTTTTCAGGAAAAAAACCCGACTCTTCCTGGCAAAGACTGATAATACCCGGCCCCTGGAGTCCACGCAGAGTATCAGAATCCGTATGATAGAATTGGCCAAATACACGGCCCGCTTCCTCCAGAGCCTCATTATAGCGTTTCTTCTTTTTCTGAGTCAAAACCTTCCCTACGGCCTGGGCCAGCAACTGCGATTCACGCAGGAAGAAATCCCGTTCAAACATGATTCGTGCTCACGCGTTTTAATAACGTTAACCTGCTCACCCGATATGGTTCATGATGTTGCAGTCTTTGCAAATATAATGCTATAAAAAATTGATTTATACAAAATTATATTTGGCGTATCTGGAAAGACGTTTCAAATTATAACGGCGACAAAACCGGTCGGTAATCACATTCGTTTGTTTTTTCCATACCCCAAATGCCCGTTTTAAAAGAGGATTGGGCAAGACCGGATCTATCCGGCATTGAATTTTTGATCTGGAAGAGCATCCGCTCAGGATGTTATTAATTTTAGCCAACGGCTGGTATTTTTCGATAGCCAGACGCCTCGCCTCTGTCAATGCCGGAAATCTGTGTTTATACTCTCGTTCATCCAGAGACCGAATGATGCGAACGGCTTCAGCCGGATCCTCGGCATTAATCCTGATAAACGCTTCAGAAGGAAAATAGGTTTCAAGATTAGTACAGCCCCAATAAAGGGGAATCGTCCAGGCCAGAAAACAATCCGTTATCTTTTCGGTAAAATAATGCGGGATTGCCTCATTCTCGAGCGCAATAGAATAGCGGTAGGGAGCAAGGCTCGTCCATTTATCAGAAACCGGTCGAAACCCCCTTCCTCTCAAATCGAATTCGAGTCCTGCATCGATCAGTTGTTGAATAAGCGCCAGACGTCTGCGATGTCCCGGATAAATATTCGCATTACTGATAATACACGACATATGGCGCTTTTTGCCGGGTGGTGGCATCGTGATCAGCTCTCTCAGAGACAAGTTAACCGACCAACCGATAAAACCATGACTGGCCGTTACATTGGGTGCCACAGGCCTGGGAGAATAAACTTTGGAATAATTATCCAGCCCCTTATACATCCAGGGGTGCATGAACGGGTCCCCGGGTTCCTGCATGAATGCAAAAATATGGTGGTCGGCCACTTTCACGGAGAGGGATTCCGGTGGAGAATTGAATATCACCAGAGCTTCACATTCATCTACCGGTGCTGTTGTAAAGAGGCAATCTCCATAACCCGGCATCCCGTCCTGCTCGAACTGCGCGTGCCGGCGCAAAAATGTTTCTCCCTCATCTAACAGGGCTCCTGATATGCGAACAAGCTTACACGGGGATCTCATGACTGACGGCAGGTATTACTTTTCTTCACAGGTGCGGCTCCGCAGGATCTAAACGCCGGCTTTTCCCGCGGAGATCATGCAATATAATATTGCCCCCTATTCGGACAAAAGAATTTAAGGCAAATAAGACAAAGAGGACAATTATCACTGTGAAGAAGCAGCCGATTCATCAGCCTTTCCCGAACTGACCATGAGGTTTGGAGGTGGGGCGAGGTTTCCATAGAAATGATCTGTCGAAGATCTCTTGAGAGCAACCACAATACTTACGCGGCGATTCGCAGCAGCATAAGGATGGTCCGGATCATGAAGGTCCCGGTCGGCAAAGCCTCTTATCTGCAGCAGCTGGTTCTTCCGTAATCCTCCCTCAACGAGCACAATCCGGGCGGCATTCGCCCGATCGACGCTAAGCGCCCAATTTGAGTAATCCTTTGTGGCATACTGGCGGGCATCGGTGTATCCCTCGATGATCACACCATTAGGCAATCTCCTGAAATACTTACCCATCATCTGCAGAAACTTAATCGCCTCCGGCTTGAGCCGCGCACTTCCGATATCAAAAAATACGCCGGATGAATCTTCAACCAGGTCGATTTTCAGGCCTTCCTTCGTAAGGGTCATTCTGGTCTGATTTCTGAACTTCGCGAACTCCGGCATAGAATCCACCGCATCAATGAGATCCTTCTTCAATTCCTTCAATTGACCGGCATTGTTGAGCTTCAGGGAGAGCAGGGAGTCCTTCCGGAACGATTCTATGTCGGGAACTTGACCATTAGATGAAATAGCCCGGCCGGTACTTTTGATGAACGCTCCCGGATCTTTGAAGTAGTGAGATACCGACTGCCGCACCTTTTTGCTTTGGCCGACAATCCAAAGCACGATAAACAAAGCCATCATTGCCGTCACAAAATCGGCATAAGCTACCTTCCACGAGTCGCCGTGTTTATTAGGGCCATGCTTTTTTCCCTTCTTAATGATATGGATGACCGGCCTTTCGTCTTTCTTCTTCAGCATTACGTTTCGTTTCTCATGTACTGCTCCATTTCGTCGAATGTCGGCCGATAGTCCTGGAAGATCGTCCTGCGGGCAAATTCGACCGCTATCAGTGGCTTCATCCCTTTGGCAAAAGCAACAAGGCCGGCTTTGACGGCTTCGAACATGCGTCCTTCCTCTTCACTGATAATATCGATGTTGGTAGCCATCGGCTGGACGAATCCATACGAGAGCAGGATTCCCAGAAAGGTGCCAACCAGTGCGGCCGCCACATTGCGCCCGATTTCTTCGGGCGGGCCGTCGATTGCCTGCATGGTAACAACGATCCCTAAAACCGCCGCCACAATGCCGAGTCCCGGCATGGAGTCGCCGATTTTCTGAAGGATCATCCCCGGCCTCACCCCTTCGAGATGATGCGTTTCAATGTCCGTGTCCATCAGACTTTCGAGATCGTAAGGTTCCGATCCTCCCACAATGAGAAGCCGCATGGTATCGGTGAAGAAATGCAGGATGTGCTCGTTCGCGAGCAGTTCCGGATATTTCTGAAAGACTTCGCTCTTGTCGGGGCTTTCTATATGCTTTTCCAGGCCGACCATTCCCTCCTTCCTCTCCATCTGAAACAGATCGTACATCAGTTTCAACAGGCTTAGATAAGTATCTTTGGAAATCTTATTGCCCGAAAAGAGCCCCACCACCCGCTTTAGCAGTTTGCCGATCTGCTTGGAAGGAGTCGAAATAAGCAAGGCTCCTATTGACGCACCGGTAATAATGACAAGCTCCGCGTACTGGATCAGTACGAGAAAAGAGCCGCCTTCAATCGCAAAGCCGCCAAGTACGGCAACTATTACGATGATAATTCCGATTATAACAAACATCCGTGTTCTTCTAACTGTGACTTTCGCCCCAAAAATGACCGGCTAATCATCAGTCGGCATTGAGATCGACCGGACTGGGAAACCATAATCCATTTGTTTCATCCAAACCGAGTGATTCACTACTGTGATAACCTTCCAACCGTTATCGACAGAAGCAACAACAATCGAAAACGATCTGCTGATATTTTTTTAAATAACGACCATATTAATAGACCCCTATATTCCTACGCCATTAAGGAACAAAAGGTTATACTGATTTGATAAGATGAATAAGGTGTCAATATGTTCCCTTTTTCGGCCATTTTCGGTGAAATTTAAGCATCCGAAGGAAAAACCGATTCTGTCGGAAAGGCCGGATTGCACCGCGGTCGCCCCTTCTTACGTCAACGAAGGGCCATTTATGTGGCTATTCATTAAATGGATATGATCGTCCTCATTTAAAATAAGTGATTATATAGCATAAGGCGGGGTGCCGGGATTATGTAGAACAGCAAATCCCGAGGGGATTTCGTGAGCTTTACAGGGATATTCTTCTCACAAAAAACGCCCGCTTATTTTCTATCAGCGGGCGTTTCTAAGGATGTAAGATGAAATTTCAGGACTCGAAATCCGTCTCTTTCAGTTTTTAAGGAAGTTGCGCAATACCGTATGTAAGATGCCTCCGTTACGGTAATAATCCACTTCCACCGGTGTATCAATGCGAACGATTGCATCAAAATGGATGAGGCTGCCATCTTCGCGCTCTGCGGTCACTTTTACGGCCTGCTTCGGTTTTAGACCGTCATCTACATTGATGGTGAATTGTTCCGTGCCGTTGAGACCAAGCGCTTCGGCATTCTCACCAGGGGCAAACTGGAGAGGAAGCACCCCCATTCCCACCAGGTTCGACCGGTGGATGCGCTCGAATGATTCGGCGATCACCGCATCAACGCCTAATAATAATGTGCCTTTTGCGGCCCAGTCGCGGGAAGAGCCGGTGCCGTATTCTTTCCCGGCCAGCACAATCAGCGGCGTACCCTGCTTTTTGTACTTTTCCGCCGCCTCAAAAATCGACAGGACTTCACCTCCCGGAGGGAAGGTCGTGAAACATCCTTCGGTGCCCGGCGCCAGTTGATTTTTCAGGCGCACATTGGCAAAGGTGCCCCGGGTCATCACCCGGTCATTGCCGCGCCGCGATCCATAGGAGTTGAAATTTTCTCTTTTGATCCCGTGCTCAATCAGATATTTCCCGGCCGGGGAATCCGGTTTGATTGCTCCAGCGGGCGATATGTGATCGGTGGTAATCGAATCGCCGACTTTCACCAGTACGCGTGCCTTCTCAATTTTACGGATCGGCTCCGGTTCATGTGTCATATCAATAAAAAACGGAGGCTCCTGTATATACGTCGATTCCTCTTTCCAGTCGTAAAGTTCACCTCCCGTGATGGGAATATTATTCCATTCCTCATTCGAATCTTCGATACCGTCGTACATTTTCCGAAACAGATCCGGGCGAACCGCATCATCCAGATGTTCCAGGATTTCCTGTGTTGTCGGCCAGATGTCCTTCAGGTATACGTCATTGCCCTCCTTATCCTTGCCGATCGGTTCTCTGGTCAGGTCGATGTCTACTGTTCCTGCCAGGGCATAGGCCACGACCAGCGGCGGGGAAGCCAGATAATTGGCCTTTACATCCTGATGGATGCGGCCTTCGAAGTTGCGGTTGCCTGAGAGTACCCCCGCAACAATCAGATCCCCTCCCCTGACGGCTCTTTCCACGGCTTCGGGTAACGGACCTGAATTGCCGATACACGTCGTACAGCCGTATCCGACCAGGTTAAAACCCAATTGATCAAGATACGGTGTGAGGCCGGCTTCGTTGAGATATTCTGTTACCACACGTGAGCCCGGTGCCAGCGATGTTTTTACATATGGAGGAACTCTGAGCCCTTTTTCCAGCGCCTTTTTTGCGACGATTCCGGCACCAAGCATGACGGACGGATTGGAGGTGTTCGTACAGCTTGTTATGGCGGCAATCACCACGTCGCCATGCTTCATCGTTATTGCCTGGCCGTTTTGGAAGATGCCGGTGCGGCCGAGCTCTTCCGGTTTCAGGTCGAATCCGCGAACCGGGTCTTTACGAACCAGCGCTTCCTCGAATTCGGTTTTCATGTTGGAGAGCGTAATCCGGTCCTGCGGCCGCTTCGGACCTGCCAGCGACGGTTCTACCTCGCTGAGATCAAGATGCAGGGTGTCGCTGAACATCGGGTCTTCGGTAGCATCGGTGCGAAAGATGCCCTGTGCCGTTGTATAGCGGCGGACCAGTTCGACCTGTTCGTCCGGCCGGCCCGTCCTCGACAGATAACGCAGCGACTCTTCATCTATGGGGAAAAAGCCCATTGTAGCTCCGTATTCCGGCGACATATTGGCGATGGTGGCCCGGTCGGGCAGGCTCATACTGCTCAACCCCTCGCCATAAAACTCAACAAACTTACCGACCACTCCCTTTTTCCGCAGCATTTGTGTAACCGTGAGAGTCAGGTCCGTGGCTGTTACGCCCTCATTCAGCCGGCCGGTCAGTTTAAATCCGACAACCTGTGGCAGCAGCATATAGATGGGCTGGCCGAGCATGACGGCTTCCGCTTCGATACCGCCGACGCCCCAGCCGACAATCCCCAGTCCATTGATCATGGTTGTATGCGAGTCGGTTCCAACGAGAGAATCGGGATAAGCTACTTTGCCCCCGTTTTCATCCGAAAGGAATACGCCGCGTCCCAGGTATTCCAGATTCACCTGGTGAACGATTCCACGCGAAGGAGGAACAACACTGAAATTATCAAACGCCTTCTGGCCCCACCGCAAGAATTCATACCGCTCACGGTTCCGTTCGAATTCCTTCTCTTTGTTAAACATATAGGCATATTCGGTTCCGAAAGTATCGACCTGTACCGAATGGTCGATTACCAGGTTGACCGGGACCTTCGGGTTGATTTTCTCCGGATCTCCGCCCATACGATGCATGGCAGAACGCAGCGCGGCCAGATCCACCACAGCCGGCACGCCCGTAAAATCCTGTAATACCACGCGCGCAGGCATGAACGGGATTTCCACGTCTTCGACATTGTATGGATCATAATTGGCAATATTCCTGACATCATCTTCCCGAACCGTATAGCCGTCGCAGTTGCGGAGTACGGATTCCAGTAAAACTTTCATTGTGAAAGGCAGGCGGCGGATGTTCGGATATCCCTGTTCCGCCAGCTTTTCAAGACTATAATACCAGGCATTCCCGGAACCGGTATCGAATATCGTCCGGATATTGAAATAATCTTTTTTACTCATAACTAATTGATTCGCTCATTATCATTCAAAATCGCTTTATCGAATTCATCCGGAGCGGTTTTTAATCACGTGCCAACTTTCGTGGTTTAACAAACGAGGTTCAGCTCAGGATGCTGAAAGATAACACTTTGGATTCAGAATATCCTTTGGCCGCCCGGTATGTATGGTAAGAACGACGGGATGGAATAAAACGTATCCATTTGGCGGGCTTCGGCTTTACCCGGTGCCGGACGATCCTTTCTGTAAACTCTGCCAAAGGGACAAAAGATACCGGAGATCCCCTCCCGGTCATTCGGATCCGGAAGAATCCTCCTTTGGATCCGGCATTCCCGGTTTCCTGAGCCGGATCCCCAGTTTCTCCCTGAATTGTTTTTCACAATAGACGGCAAGCTCCGGGGTATATTGCTCCTCATGCTGATGCAGGAAAAACCACAACCGCTCCAGCCCCGTTTCCAGCCATTCCCCGATCCGCCCAATCCATGCATCTATCCGCTCAAAATCGGTGGGATGCAGGTTATTGCCTACAAACCGTACGAATGCTTCCCGGGTCGTAAGGCGCATATGAACCAGTTCGCGAAACCGGGAGGTGTCCGTTATAACCATGGTGATTTGCCTGTCTTTCAGCAACCGGAATAACTGTTCGGATTGATTATTTTCCTCAAACCAGCCCGGATCCCGCAGTTCCAGGGCGAGCGGAAATCCTGTCGGAATCTCCTCGAGATAGCGCATCAGATTCTCAATGCGGTTGATTTTGAAGTTGGGAGGCATCTGGAGAAAAATAGTACCCAGCTTATCGCCGAGCAGCGTCATGCGATCAAGAAAATCCTCTGTAAGCTGAAGGGTATTTTTGAGGCGCATCCGATGAGAAATGAGCTGGAACACTTTGGGGCAAAACCGGAAATCGTCGTCCACCTGGTCCGCCCAATTTTTTACGATCTCCGGTTTGGGAATGTTGTAATGGGTTGCATTGAGTTCTATGGAATTAAAGCTCTCCGCATAATAATGCAGCATCTCTCCCGGCCGCGTACCCGCCGGATAAAGCCGGCCGATCCAGTCCTTCCTCCCCCATTTCGCACCTCCCATATATATCTCAGCCTTTTTCTTTGCTCCTCCCAAAACTACTGCCGTGTCCGGATGATCCGGAGGCAACGTAAAATTTACACTACCGACGTCGTTTGATTTTCCAAAATCCATATCAAAAAATCGATTTCACTTCAGGGTTTACCGGGATGGAGATGATTCGGCAATAATAACACTACCCGATTCAAAATCGTGTGGAGGTGAAGGCAGTGCCATACAGGATACAAAGGATACGGCCATACAGCCGGATGTCTGAAAAAATATCAGGATGAATGCTATTCTACAAATTTATGGTAAAATCGATACAATTCTGTCATCTCTACGGGATTCCGGGAGATCGGGAATCCTAAAGCCAAAAGAATGAGGCTGTCGCAGTTGATTATCTCTCCGGAGCAGGGATGTAAGGAGTAACTATGCAGCGATGCATCCGCGCCAGAAAGTCAATTCCCTTGATCTATCGCATTCGTATTTCGCTTTTCACTGATACCAGGCATTCATGCTAAATCCCATGCTTTCGTATAGTCCCGATTGCCGCTTCCGATTCAACTTCTTTTATGATCACTATCTTTTACCCGGTCGCCCGATTCTTGTACTTCTTCATAGAGCCGGGATAATTATCCTTAATGCAGAATCCTGGTTTAGGGATTTAGGGAACCCTGACAGCAAAATATTTCCGGATATTGAAAACAAATAGATACTAGCATAGTATAGATTCAATTCAAGAAAAAAACATCCTGCAAAAATCAGGAGAGACTATAATCGTAATAAATACATCCGCCATCACCAAAACCCCGGCAAGGAGTGGCAGGGTTATAGAAAAATGCATTCATCACCAATCAAATCCCACAGGGGCGGCGCGGGAGGAAGGAAATATTATGGCAGGCACTTTTCCTCCGTTGGCCACAAACCTGCAGTTTGCGGCCAGCGGAGGAATTGTGAATAACAAGACGCTTGGGGAAAATGAGGCCGCGCGTAATCAGGTTGCGGGAGCAAATCGGGGATTGCTCACGGAAGATGGCCGGTCGTAATCGGACTCTCTCAGATCCGCAACGGTCCAGCGGCCATTCAGCCAGCCGATACAGGCTCCGTAGACCAGATGAACGGCAATCGTCGAAATGATGAACATCGGCCCGCCGGACAGGTACAGTGGATCGTCCGGACGTAGCAGATAGGAATACCCGAATCCGAAAAATCCCCATCCCATAATCGGACAGTAAACGACCATCATGAAGAACCATAAAATCATCGAAAAACCCAGCCCCCTTTTCAGAGAAATATCTTCCTCAAATCCGTACACGAGAACCAGAGACCACAGCGTCCCGTATCCGAAGTGCAAAAGAAGGGCAAATACCTTAGAGTGAATCCCCAGGTTTATTAAAAAGGCCGTCGCCGGGAGGCTGTGAAAAGGCGTAAAAGCGATAACGAAAATCGCCAGGTACATTACCACCCACATTACCAGGCTCGATATGATTCCGACAATAGCTGCTTTAAAGAGTCTCATCCGATATTCTCCATAATCGTTTTAAGCTTTCCCCATGTAAATTTCGCTGTCCCGATGCTGGAACAAGGCATTGGCCGACCCCGGATGGTCGTTCTTGCCAAACCGGATGGAAATACGGTAGCCGGTTTCCCCCTTCATTTCCATTTCTGCATTCAATTGATCCAGCAGCGCATGAATGATATTGGAACTGAGTGAATCCTTTGTTTGCACGGGCTTGAAACTTTTCCCGTCGGCACCCTGTACTTCAATAGATAACGAAACCTGATCCTTCCTTTCCTGCAGATTCAGGACCAGTTCCGCGGGATGCGCATCCGATACCACCTGTTCCATGATATTGACCAGCAATTCGTTGACGATCAGGCCGGCGGGAATAACCTGATTGATATTGAGATAAACGTCCTTCAGTGAATAATGAACCGAAAGCTGCTCTCCGTTCTTGATGTACATACCGCAAATCTTCTCCGTGAGTTCTTCCAGGCAGGTTTTCATATTGATTTCCGAGAACGAATCCGAACGGTACAGAATTTCGTAAATCATAGCCATCGAACGCACGCGGGTCTCGCTTTCCTGCAAAGCTGTTTGTATCTCACCTTCATCCAGATCCATCATCTGGAGCTGAATGAGACCCGATATCATCGCCAGGCTGTTCTTTACCCGGTGATGCACTTCAGACAGCAGGATTTCCTTTTCCCTGAGTGACATACGAACCTTCTGGTCCTGTTTCATGCTCTCGGTGACGTCCAGTCCGTAAACGTGCAGACATTTTTCTTTGCGGAAATAATGGATATTCTGCCGATAGACGGCTCCGCCAAATTCCACGATCTCCGTAAATGAGCTATCCGTGGTCAGATCCAGATGCAGGAGCGGTTCATGAAGATGAGAGAGAAAAGGATGATTAAGATTTCGTTCCATAATACCCGGGAAAAGCCGCCGTGCTGCAGGATTGGCGTAGATAACCTGTCCGAAACGGGTAAGTCTCAAAATCGGCTTGAAATCCAGTTCGGTGAATCGGGCAAGATCATCCCGCTCCTTCAGAACCCGTTCCCATTTTCTGATGCTTTTAAATCCGCGCACCGAAAAGACAATCGCTGTCAGAACAAGGAGAATCCCCATCAATACCGTCGTCCATAAGGCGGCATTTTTAATCCATCTTGCCAGGCTGCCACTGGTCGACAGAAGCGACTGCGCATAAAGGGGCATATCCCGGTCAATCGTATTGATCTGCTGAATCAGTGTCTCAATCCGGGCCTGTGAAGGATGAAACTCTTGCCATTCATCGTGGATCCTGGAAGCCAGCACCGGGAACTGTATCTCATGCTGATAAATACGGCCCCATATCTGGCTCAGTTTCTGAAAATCCGGGCTGTTACGGAGCCGCGGAAAGGAAATAACCAATGAATTGATTTCATTGGGGCTCATCGCCATCGGCTTAAATCCCTTGTAGACGGACCGGATATCCGGCGACGGCTGGAACAGCTCGTTGATCGCGTTGTCTACATCCTCTACACTGATCTCTGACAATCGGTAAGCCTGATAATCGGCTGCGTTTCCCGTTAACGCATATTTTTTTAATCCCGCTTCCATCTTCTGGTGAGCCTGCGACCGGTAAACCTGCATAGAAGTGAAATCGCTGATAGCCGACATGGTGTTGATGTACAGGTCGGTGAGCACCACTATCCCGCATGCGGCCACTATGAAAAAGGTGACTACGACCACCATCTTCCGATCCAGATGGAAACGCGATCTGCCGTTTTGAAAATGATCTGAGTTATTCACTTTATTATCCGACTTTTCCGCACTGGTTGTTCCTAAATGACAATGGATCCGGAAAAACAGCGAGAACCATTTTGTTATATCTTATGCCGACAGGTGTCCGCCATTATATCATCATTCACCTGTGGCTTTGAGAAAATTATCGTAAGTGAACGAAAACACTTTAATGCATAGGGTTACCCTCATGGCCCGGGAAATGAAAGGAGGACAGAACCTAACGGTTTTTGAAGGATCAATTCCATGTCCTTCTGTGCGAAGCATCTCCTGCAAAAAAGTCATTGGACGAACAGGTTGTCATTACCGATTTTTTCCGGGGAAAATTTCGACAGGAGAGAATGATGGGGGCATTCGGGGCACAAAAGAAACCATCACGTCATTTATAAAGGATGAAGGGGCAAGATGATAAAAATCCGGCATAAACCGCTTCTCCCCGGGGTTCACCCCTTAGCATGAAAAAACAGCCGGGAGAGAATGTAAAAAGATGTTGTGGGGATACTTATACTTTCAGGATGCCTCATCCGGTATCTCTGTAACATTCCAGGAAGCCGTCGTTTCGGCGTCGGAGGATTCGGATTTGTCTGCCTGTTTCGTGTCTTTCAGCAACTTAGCCCCTGCATAAACGATGACGGAAATAACCACGGCGGTCCCGATGAACGGGAGATAATGCGAAAGAGCGTACAAGGCCCCTCCCCAGGCGGGTCCCACTACACGACCGAACCCCGAGATGCTTTGGGAAGTGCCGAGTACACGTCCGACATCTTCCCTGCGCGCTCTCTTCGAGAGGATACTGCTCATCACCGGTACATTCAGGCTCACACCACATGCCATCACTCCCAGAAACACCATCAACAACGGCTTGTTGACCGCAACGCTCAGCAGACCGAGACCAATGACCATCAGGATATTTCCGATCAGGAATATCTTTTCCTCCTCGTATTTCTTCGCCAGATAGCGGATGAGCCCGCCCTGGATGAACACGGCTATCATCCCGATATAGAAAAACTGGATGCCTACCTGTTCGGCCGACATATGCAGCACATTGCCTGCAAACAGGGGAAACGCACTGTAAATGCTCGACTGGCCGAATGAAAGCATGAACACGCAGATGAGCAGCCAAATAAAAATGCTTTTCTTTCCCTGTTGATTCTCTTTAAACAGAGACTCCCAGAATTTTTTGGCGAAAATGCTGTTTCTCTGGATGCGGGTTGCATCTTTTCGCAGGGCCTGCACCTGCTTACGATCCACGGTTTCCGGAAGCTTGAACATCACCAGAAGGAAACTGCAAAGTGACATAAGAGCGGCGAACAGGCCCGGAAATTCATACTTGTGGGAGGCGATCAAACCGGCGAGGCGTGGAAAGCCGAGAGCGCGCACAGAATGGGCAAAAGCCGGATGAATAAGAGCCGTTGCCAGCGCAGGGCCAACCACAAAACCGATCCCAAAAGCTGCGCCGATCATTCCCATTCCTTTTGAGCGTTCTTCCGGAGTCGTTATGTCTGCCACATAAGCCTGTGCAGCTGAAATGTTGCCACCCATGATGCCAGCGACCATACGCGAGAGAAAAAGAACGGTTAACGACCCTGCCAGGCCGAACATGATATAAGCCGCTACATTGCCAAATGTGCTCAATAACATAATCGGCCGGCGACCGATCCGGTCGGACAAACCACCCCAAATGGGCGAAAAAATGAGTTGCGCAAATGAATAAATACTGTACAACAATCCGACGGCAATGGCTCCGGCCTGAAACTGTTCCGCATAAAAAGGAAGCAATGGCAAGACGATACCGAAACCCAGCAGATCGATCATGACAACCAGAAATACGGTTGCCAGAGAAGATTTTTTCATAATGTGGATATGGAACTATCCCTTAAATATTTGTTGGCAATTTTATGAGCGGCAGCAATCGTTTTATCGAGCATCTCGTATTCGTGTGCATTGGAGATGAACCATGACTCAAAATTCGAAGGCGGCAAATAAATACCTTCGGAAAGCATCCGGTGGAAGAATTCACGGAACTGTGCCGTATTCGTTTTTTGGGCGGTATGGAAATCTTTCACCGGATCATCCGTAAAAAAGACACTGATCATCGAGCCAATGCGATTAATCTGAGCCGGGACGCCATAAGCATCAAATGCTTTACGCAGCCCGTCTTCCAGATGAACACCTTTTCGCTCGAGCTCGAAGTAATGATGCGGGTTACTATGTAATTCGCGAAGCAGGGCCAGCCCCGCGCTCATGGCAAGAGGATTGCCCGACAACGTTCCGGCCTGATATACCGGTCCGGCAGGAGCCACCATATTCATGATTTCCAGTTTGCCGCCATAAGCCCCGACCGGCAACCCCGCACCGATAATCTTGCCATAAGTGACCAGATCGGCTGTCACGCCGTACATTTCCTGCGCCCCGCCCGGAGCAATGCGAAAGCCGGTCATCACTTCATCAAAAATCAGCAGGGCCTTTCCTTCATTGCAGATATGCCGTAACCCTTCCAGAAATCCTTTTTCCGGAGGGATACAGCCCATGTTTCCTGCAACCGGTTCGACAATGACGGCTGCAATCTCTCCCGGATGAGTCTCGAAAAGATGCTTAACGCCGGATAAATCATTATATGCCGCCAAAAGTGTGTCCCCGGCGGTTCCTGCCGTAACACCCGGACTATCCGGTGCCCCTAAAGTTAACGCTCCGCTGCCTGCTTTGATGAGGAACGAATCGGCATGTCCATGGTAGTTTCCTTCGAATTTGACGATTTTGTCGCGTCCGGTGAATCCTCTGGCTACGCGAACGGCGCTCATGGTTGCTTCCGTGCCCGAATTCACCATGCGAATCTTTTCGACGCCCGGAACCATGTTGACAATGAGTTCAGCCAACTCCACTTCCACTTCGGTGGGTGCCCCGAACGAGGTGGAGCATTCCGCCGCTTTCCTGACGGCTTCAACAACCGGCTCCCAGGCATGACCCAGAATCATGGGACCCCACGAGCCTACATAATCGACATATTCATTGCCGTCGACATCCCATAACAGTGCACCCTTCGCATTCCGGATGAAAGGGGGAGTTCCTCCTACCGCCCTGAACGCCCGTGCCGGAGAGTTGACTCCACCGGGGATCACTTTCTGCGCCCGTCCGAATAATCGGTCACTTTCTTTCAAATCCATGATTCTGTTTTTTCCTTACCGCAAGATCGCAAAGTCTTTTTTTGTGAACCTTATGTATTTCCGTTGCACCCTTTGTGGTTTATCTTCTTACCGGAAGAAACTTCTGTTCAGGACATTTTTCATGAAAATCATTCCCCGGATGAATCCGATGACCACGATTTATGTTCCGGCCAATAACTCCGCCACCAGGCGCGCAAAATAGGTGGCGATCAGGTCGGCTCCGGCGCGTTTGAAAGCAAGCATCACTTCCATGATCGCCCGATCTTCATCAAGCCAGCCGTTGGCCGCCGCCGCTTTGAGCATGGCATATTCGCCGGACACATGATATACGGAAACCGGGAGCGCCACATTGCCCCTTATTGCACGAATTACATCTAAATAAGGCAGCCCGGGCTTAACCATGATGATATCGGCGCCTTCCTGCTGATCCATCTGTGCTTCCTTGACCGCCTCACGGACGTTGGCAGGATCCATCTGGTACGTCTTTTTGTCGCCAAAACCAGGAGCTGAATTTAGTGCATCCCGGAAGGGACCATAAAAACAGGAGGCATATTTGGCGCTGTAAGCCATGATCCCTGTTTTCAACCGGCCCGAGTTTTCAAGAATCTCACGAATTCTGCCGATGCGCCCATCCATCATGTCGGAAGGCGCTACAAAATCGGCCCCCGCTTCGGCATGAGATAACGCCATCTGAGCCAGGATTTCAACCGACCGGTCATTGACGATCTCTCCGTCGATCACAACGCCGTCGTGACCATAACTCGAATAGGGATCCAGGGCAACATCTGTCATCACACACATTTCCGGCACCGCTTCCTTCACCGCTTTGATGCTCCGCTGCATCAGCCCATCCGGGTTTAGCGCTTCTTTTCCCTCATTGTCTTTCAGGTTCTCCGGAACCTTTACGAAAAGAAGCAGGCACTTTACGCCGAGACCGGACAATTCCTTTGCTTCCTCCGCCAGCGAATCAATGCTGAACCGATAGCAGCCGGGCATAGATGCAATTTCCTCATGCTTATTCTTTCCCACCGTTACAAACACCGGGGCTATCAAGTCGGCGGAAGTCACCCTGTTTTCAGCCGCCATCCCACGAATGGCCTCCGAACTGCGGAGCCGGCGGGAGCGTGTGGAAGGATATTTGCCGTTAAAGTTCATAGCCATTATTTATTGAAATATGGTTGTTACACAAACGTCGTTTGTAAATCCTAAACTCGAAGTCCTAAATCCCAAACAAATTCGAAATCAAAATACCATTAAAACCATGCCTGTTATCGGAGCATTTCGATCCCGGGATTTCAGATTTATTATTTGTTTCGCATTTCGTATTCAGGATTTGCTTCATTCATTCGGATTACTTGTCTTTAATCAGCTAACCCACTCTCTCGGATTTCGCAGGATTTCCAGTAATTTTTCTTCAGGAGAATCCGGATCGGGGGTATAATGATAGTCCCATCTCACATGAGGAGGCAGGCTCATCAGGATTGAATCGATGCGGCCCCGGGTTTTCAGCCCGAAGAGGGTGCCCCGGTCGTGCAAGAGGTTAAATTCGACGTAGCGGCCCCGCCGGATTTCCTGGAAATAGCGGTGATGCTCGTCATACGGCAAATCTACCCTGCGATCGAGGACGGGCCGGTACGAGTCCAGGAAGGCATTGCCGGCGTCCATGGCAAAGGCGCACCAGTCGTCCAGCGAATGCTTCTGATCTGCCCGGCAGTAGTCGAAAAAGATGCCGCCGATGCCCCGCCGTTCATCTCCCCGGTGTACATTGTTGAAATAGTCGTCACAATCTTTCTTGAACTTCGGGTAGAACTCCGGATCGTGGCGGTCGCATACTTTTTTGAGGGTTTGATGGAAATGCCGTGCATCTTCTTCCCAGAGATAATACGGTGTGAGATCGGCACCACCGCCGAACCAGGCATCGACCGTTGTCTCACCATCCGGCCCGTAAAGCTCAAAGAAACGGTAATTCGCATGTACGGTCGGCACCATAGGATTTCTGGGATGAAGGATAAGCGAGATCCCTGTTGCATAGAAACGCCCATGCGAGACCTCAAAACGCCGGCGGATCGGCTCCGGCAACTCACCAAAAACTGTGGAGGCATTCACCCCTCCTTTCTCGAACACATCTCCGCGCTCAATCACCCGCGAACGTCCGCCGCCGCCCCCCTCACGCTGCCAGTTATCTTCATGAAAGCGACATTCGGCTTCATACTGTTCCAGTTGCTCACAAATATGATCCTGCAATTCGTGAACAAACCCGGTAAACCGGTTCCTGACGGAATCACTCCCTGTTGTCTCCCGATTGTGTGTCTTGTCACTCATGTTCCTGGTATTCTTTGACCGCATCAACAAAAGCGCGGGCATGGTCGACCGGGGTATCCGGCAAAATACCATGGCCAAGATTCACGATGTAGCGCTGTCTCCCGAATTGCCGGATCATCTTATTCACTTCGTCCTTTATCGCCGGAATGGGAGATAAAAGATGACCGGGATCGAAATTTCCCTGGAGAGTTGCCTGCCCTTTTGTAACCTTCCGGGCATATTCGGGGGGAATGGTCCAGTCGAGCCCCAATGCAGCACCGGATTCTGCCATTGATTCCAGGGCATACCAGCTCCCTTTGGCAAACACAATTATCGGAGCTCCCTTCACATGATCCAGAATATATTGGATATACGGCCAGGAAAACCGGCTGAAATCTCCGGGACTCAACAATCCCGCCCAGGAATCAAACAACTGCAGAGCCTGGGCGCCTGCATCAATCTGTGCCTGAAGGTACTCCGCCGTTGTTTGTGCAATGATATTCAGCAGGCGGCCGGCTGCTTCGGGGTTTTGATAACAGAACTGTTTTGCCCTGCTGAAGTTGCGGGAACCGTGTCCTTCGACCAGGTAGCAGAAGATCGTCCATGGGGCGCCGGCAAAACCGATCAGGGGGACCCGTCCGCCCAGATTTTGGCGTGTCAGGATGATGGCATCCATCACATAATGCAGGCGATCGCTGACATCCGGCACGTGCAGCCGGTCTACGTCGTGAACTGCCTGTACGGGATTATGAATCAACGGTCCGTTTCCTTTTTCAATGGTCACCCTGAAATCCAGCGCCTGGGCGACGACAAGGATATCCGAAAAAAGGATTGCTGCGTCCATGCCCAGGCGATCAATGGGCTGAAGTGTAATTTCGGCCGCCAGCTCGGGTGTTTCGCAGCGTTCAAAGAAGGAATACTTTTCCTGAAGACGCCGGTATTCGGGCAGATACCGGCCCGCCTGTCTCATCATCCAGACGGGCGGGCGTTCGACAGTCTCCCCGCCCAGTGCCCTTAGCAGCAAATCGTTCTTCAATTCCGGAAAAGAATCCGTCATGATCTCTTTTTCTCCTGTAGGAACTATGCTTTTCATGTTTGAGTCGGGGCTTCAGAACTTCCGGGGTGAATGTTCAGCCTGCTTTCCTAAATAGCCGGCAACAGAATACAGCAACGTGGCAGTACGTGCATCGTCGGATGTATGAATCTCGGGAAAGCCGGCATCCCGCAGGGCGGCGGCTGTAACGGGACCAATGGCAAAAGCGGGAAGATCGGGAACCGGGTTTTCGTCCAGAAAAGCCTCCACGGTACCGGGACTGTAAAAAACCACGGCACGGATTCCGTCAAGATCCATGGGCGACGCCTCTGCAGCCGTCCGGTAAACAACAACAGGAAGCACCGCCAGCCCTTTGCTGTGAAGATGATCCTGAAAGGCTTTCCGCCTCCTGTCACCACAAAACCAGGCGACCCGGGATGAGAGCCGGTCCTTTATGATCATGCGGGCAAGGGCAAGTCCATTATGTTCTCCTGGTATCCTGGCATCAAGCCCCGCCTTTGACAGGGTTTCTCCCGTTCCGGGACCTACCGCATAACATGGCATGCGGGTTGCTTCGACCGGGATCTGCAATGTGAAACGCCGAAATCCTTCCACACCGTGCCTGCTGGTAAAAGCCAGGGCATCCGCATCGAATTGCTGCCATTGAAGGCGAATATCTTTCCATTCTTCCTGATATTCAAAACGGAGCACGGGCCGGCAAATGGGATGCAGGCCAAGCCGGTGTGCCAGCGCCTTATCTTCCGGCTTCAACGGACGTGTAATCAGAACAGGTATCCCGTTCCGGGCAAGGACATCCTCTTTCATTTTCTTTCCCCTTCGCGAATTGCTTCGATGACGGCATCTGCACCTTGTGCAAGCAGTTCTTCTGCCGTCCGCACTCCCAAATCACGGGCGTTTTCTATGGAGATGGCATTCTCAATGTCAAAACGGCGGCTGCCGTCGGGCATCAGGGCCACCGCTTTTAAATTCACCATGTCTTCTGTGACGGAAGCATAGGCGCCCACCGGGGCACTGCAACCGGCTTCCATCATGAAAAGAAAATCCCGTTCAACCTGTGTGCAAAGCGCTGTTTCTTCATGATTCAACGGTTTCACAGCCTCCTTCACCCGCTCATCGTCTTCACGCGCCATTACCGCAAGTGCTCCCTGAGCCGGAGCAGGAATCATCCAGCCGAGCTTCAGATCGGCATGACGCTGGAGGCCGAGCCGCTTCAAACCGGCCATGGCAAAAATCGCCGCATCCCAATTGCTCTCACTGAGTTTATGTAATCGTGTCTGCACGTTGCCCCGGATGTTTGTTATCGAGTGTTTGGGATATCGGCTGAGCCATTGAGACCTGCGACGATTACTACTGGTGGCGATCACACCTTCATAATCTCCATCTTCCAGAAAGTCTGTTCCTTCACGGGTAACGAGCACGTCAAAAGGATCCTCGCGGCGCAAGACGGCAGCGATTTTCAATCCTTCAGGTATAGTCGTAGGGACATCTTTCAGGGAATGGACCGCAAGATCAATTGTGCCCTGTAGCAGGGCGTCATCCAGTGCTTTGGTAAATACACCTCTGCCGCCCAGCATCGGAAGCGGGATATCGGGCGTCTGGTCGCCTTCCGTTTTGATGAATTTCAGGGTACACGGACGATCCTGCGCCTCCAGCTTTTGTTTCACATGCCCGGCCTGCCAGGCAGCCAGCCGGCTGCTCCTTGTGCCAATGATAAACGTGCGGGATTTAGTCACTGACCGGCTTCCTTTTCGAGATGAAACATAGATCGAACCATCTGCATTAGCTTATCCGGAGATTCCTTATTTGCTTTGAGATGATCGATGGAATGTGCCGCAATCCGGTTTACGATCCGGTGGGTGATGAGTTCGATCCGGCCGAACATCTCTTCCGGGATATGATGCCGGTAACGCTCCAGTTCTTCTTCGCGAATAGTGTTCAGC
This sequence comes from uncultured Chitinophagales bacterium, assembly GCA_964572735.1. GTDB lineage: Bacteria > Bacteroidota > Rhodothermia > Balneolales > DATFMH01 > DATFNI01. Next base: position 26,554 of record CAZNHE010000018.1, read on the forward strand.
TTTCGGGTAAGTGCAACAATTGTGGGAACAACCTGCTGCTCACACAGCCACTCTTTATAGGCGGCATATTCTTCGTCAATAATCTCCTGAGCTGCAGGAACGCTGCTCTCGCGAATCCGGTACGATTCGTCTGTAGTATCGCTGAGCTGGTCCATATTTATCAATTGTACCTGTGGAAGTTCACCGACATCCGGAGCCACGTTGCGCGGAACCGACAAGTCGAGCAGCACTTGCGGATGCCTCCGGCCGTTAACCGGGAAATGTGATTTATTCAGGATGGGATGAGGCGCGCCGGTCGCCACGATAATCAGGTCTGCATCATGCACTTCCTCAACCAGATTTTCGAAACCGCTCACCCGCAGGTGATAGCGGTCGGCCAGGTCATCCGCCCGTTCTTTGTTCCGGTTGATAAGCGTGAGCCGCGAGACTCCCAATCCAACCAGGTTCTTACAGGTCACTTTTCCGATCTTGCCGGTGCCCAGCAACAGGATTTTTCTTTCATTCCAGTCGTCGATATAGCTGCGGGCAAAACGGACGGCAGCGTGGGCCACACTGGCAGGGCCGTGACCCAGTCGCGTTTCTGTGCGCACCCGCTTGTGAGTACGAAAAATCGATTGAAAAAGGCGGTGCAGTTCCCCGTCCACAAGTCCGTACGTGGCGGAAGCTTCATAGGCCTCCTTAACCTGTTTCACGATCTGTAAATCGCCTAATATCTGGGCATCGAGTCCGACCGTCACTTTATAGAGATGTTGAACCGCCTCTTCACCGAATAGCGTGAATCCGCTGGATTCGAAGGTTTGCTTATCTCCCGGAGTGTGCCGAATCAGCAGGTCCGCCAGTTGCTTCGCATCGGAAGTAACGGCAAAAAACTCGGTACGATTACAGGTCGAGAGGATGATCAGGTTACGGATATCCCTACGGCGGGCTTCCTTCAGCAGATCCTCCCGCTGTTTCTCACCCAGGCTGAAACGTTCCCGTATAGCAACCGGGGCATCCCAGTGATTAATTCCGACGACGGCGAAATCATTCAAATTGCTATTTGTAAGCGGCATAGATTCGTAGATAAATGCTTATGATACGCTGTCGATATCAACATTATTCTGTGGCTGTGGAAGCATATGTCCGATTTGGCGGCTCACTTCTTCGGAAAGTGCCCGGATAAAATAAGGATGATCGTTCAGCCCTTCCGTAACAACCAGATTCTCCACCTCATAACCTTCCTGTTCCAGATCTTCCCGGAGTTCGATATTCAATTCGTAGAAAGTCTCAATATGATCGGTGACAAACGCGATTGGAATCATCACAAAATTTTTGATTCCATAAGAACAAAGGCGTTTCATAAGTTCGGCGGTATTTGGCTGGGTCCATTTAGCCAGGCCCACTCTGGATTGAAAGCCGAGCCAGTATTCTTCCGCGTCCGTCCGCTGCGCCATCACTGCTTTCACGGTTTCTGCTATCTCCCTGGTGTAAGGATCTCCGCTTCTCACTTCGGAGAGTGGGGTTCCGTGGGCGGAAAAGACCAGGTGGGTTCGCATGCGGTCATCATTCTCGAGTGAAGCCAGAGCCGCATCAATCCGCTCATTGACCGCCTTTACATACCATTCATTCAGATGATAATTCCGGATGTGATACTCAGTCCATGGGAAGCTTTTGCCCTCGGCCTGCTGCTTCTTTTTCACCTGTTCCCAATCGCGGAAACTGCTGCCGGTTGTCGTCCATGAAAAATGGGGGTAGAGCGGGAGAAAAACGGTATGAGTGATGCCATCCTCGCGCATCTCATTGATTATCGTTTCGGTGAAAGGTATCCAGTAGCGCATCGCCGTATAGACCGTAAATGCGACATCAGAGTGCTCCGCATTGAGATTTTTCTCGAGTGCACGGCGTTGGGCCTCTGTCAGGCTGTTGATCGGCGAACAGGCATCGGAAACGGCATGTCTGTTGCGGTTAGGACAATATTTGCTGCCCATGCACCCTTTGGGACAACCATTAATCTTCTCATAAATGGCGGCAACTTTCGGCGAACGATGCTTCGAAATGCTGCGCGCCAGGCGCTCCTGAATCCGCCCGCCGCCAAGTTTGATGATATCGGTATCGCTGAAAAGGTTATACAAGAAGGGCTTGACGGCCTCCGAGGATGTGGGACCGCCAAGGTTCATCAGAACTACGCCAACGTGGATTTGCTCGCTGCTCATGAGAAAATATATTTGTTACTTCCGGGCTGCGATTCCGCACAATAATACGCCCTTTTCAGCACGGAAAGAAAGAGATTAAATATGAAGAGCACATGAAGAGCCGCGCACCCATTATATTTAGAATCGTTCTATACAAGTCTGAAAAAGAAGATTTT
>CAZNHE010000018.1:29000-34922 GCA_964572735.1 uncultured Chitinophagales bacterium
ACTGAAATGCCTGATCGATAGTTTCCGGTGAAATAGAGGCCTCTTTGATTTTTCTCCAGATCATCTAACACTTTCAGGATTTCATCGTAGCCGATATTGTACTGGGGAATAGCTTCTTTATGGAATTTATGTCTGAGCCAGACCGGTTCGCCCCGTACCCCGAGAAATCGTTCCAGATCCCGCAAGACATCCTCCTTCTGTGCTTCCGGGGGCTGAAGTGCCCTCTGCGGATTTCGGGCACCCCCGACAAAGCCGGCAACAGTAACATGATGCGCAGGCGCACGGCCGGGAAACAGGGTGGAAGTAAAAAGGGTACCCAAAACAACCGACTCTTCCCTGGCCGGCAGCAACATTCCAAAGCCGTCGAGCGGGTGCGCCACCTGATCGCGCCGGAAGCCCATAGTAAAAATGCCGACGGGCGGATGGACGGTTTCCCGCAGTCGGCTGCGGTCGAAGGCTCCATCTTCCAGGATGATTTCGGGCATCTTTTGCAATGGCACCGTCGACACCACCCCGTCGTAACGACCTTCTTCCTCCGGGCCTGTCTCCTTCGAATGTCCCGCTAAAATCCATCCCTCCGGGGAAGCCGGATGTTGTCGTATCGACCCGATCTTCACGCCCATTCGAATACGGTGCTCCAGTTTTTCCCCAAGCCGCGCGACCAGCTGCCCCATTCCCTCGCGAAAGGAATACGTTTGGGGTTTTCTCCGGGGGGCACCCGCCTTTTTGCGACGCTTCCGGCCCCCTGAAATTGTACCTCTTAAAAGTGATCCATATTCCTGCTCCAGCCTGAATAACCTGGGAAAGGCCGATTTCACGGATAATTCATCCGGATCGCCGGCATAAATCCCGGAAACAAAGGGATTAACCACATAATCGAGGATTTCCGGTCCCAGACGGCGCTGAATAAAATGGCTCAGCGACTCTTCATAACGGTTATCCCACCGGCTGATAAAGGGTTCCCGGAACAGACGCAATTTGGCTTTTGTACTGAGCAGCGGTGTCTTCAGGAACGAAGCCACTGATAAAGGAAGAGGATGCGGCTTTCCGGCACGAACGACGAATCTCTTTTTCGCCGCAGGAGCCGGCTCGCATAAATCGGAAGCCAGTCCGATCTCTTCTATCAGTGCATGGATCTCCGGGGCATTATCCATGAATGTATGCGGACCCGCTTCGGCCAGCCATTCGCCTTCGCGATCGCTCCGGATGAATCCCCCCACCCGGTCTTCCGCTTCAAAAACTTCGACATTCAATCCCAGGCGATCCAGGCGGTAGGCGGTCACCAGTCCCGATATTCCTGCCCCGATGACGGCGACAGATTTTCTTGAGTTATCCATTCATTTCCCTGAATCCTGCGACTGAGCCGCTTCGCCGTTTTTCATACCCGGTAAGAACATTTGCATAATCTGAGAGAGTACATTTGAACCGATTGCCGTCCATCGTCTTCGCGGGCTCATGGAAAGAAACTGAAACAGATTTTGAAGTTCGGGCAACAAATAAGGCGGATTAGTAACCAGCGTATCATTTTCAATAATATAATCCCAGGCTATATCGTGTTCAAAATGAACGCCGTTCATTTGCATATATTTTTTAAAACAATCGGCCATCAATCCGTAGCCAATGGTGGTGGGATGGATTCCATCCAGGCTGAAAATCCCTCCGGTGCGTAGGTGCCCCGTCTGTTCCTCCAGCCGGATATAATCGGAATCAAGGGAGGAAGAATCTTCTCCAAGAACCAGGTAAGCCGTTTGGGGATTCCGCCTCAGTGCGTCCAAAAATGCTTCCGGATAGGTAATCCGGTAACCCGGCGGCTTGCGCCGTTGTGCCATCTGGCCGACATATTCATTCAGAGGAACCACAATCCATCCATATTTTTGCGCCACTTCGCGGATTGTATCGTTGTACGCATCCACTACGTGATCTATTTCCATAGCCTGATCCCGGGTAAGGTAAGGATGAAGATCCGGATTGAAGATCGACTCCCAAACCCAGAAGGGCGTATAGTAATCAAAATAACCGTCCTCGTGGCGCTCTCCGGTATTGATCCCGCGCGAGGCGGGAGGAGCGGTCACATAAGGCACCGTAGCGATAAAAACACGTTTGGCATTCAGCCCCTGAAGCTTTTCACCCAGCCGGTGGAACAGCATCCTGAAATGATCAGGATTTGTTATCGTATAATGCCGGTCAAAAGGCAGATTTTCTGTTGTATTCCCGGTCGAATACCTGATTTCCATCCCTGTAACAGCGCCAAGTGCATCATTCCCTCCCAGAAAGACGATCAGGTTCTCGATCCCTCCGTTTTCGGCAAGGAAACGGACATTATCGAGCATGGAAAACTTCTGAAACCTGGGGCTGAAGCTTGGATTAAGCACGCAACGGGCTGTGGTATACATGGCATTGCCGTGCAGCAGGCTGTCAAGCCTGAATTCAGGGGGATGGGTTTCTATGTATTTCCGGCAGATTTCGCCGGTCATCATCCAGCTGTCGGCAACCGTAAACCCCCATACCGACTGATTATGATAAGGTGTATTACGCTCCCTGCTCAAAGAGATATATTCCCCGTCCCAGTAACGTTTAATACGCCGGATATCGCTATAGAGCTGACGGAATGCAGAAATGTAATTTCGCCAGCCCAGTTCCCTGCCGTACGCATCACTTACCCCGCGGATCAGCACCTCCAGATTCAGGGGGAGCCCACCCTGGGCGGTAAAAACAGGTTGTGCAAATTCGAAACCGCCTCCCATCGCCCGGGCAAGCAACGACGGGTAGTTCAAATCGGTTCTATAAATGCAGCCGTTATTAAACCCAAGCGTGAGACTGTCTCCCAGCGCGACCAGGCGGTGTTCCCGCCTTTTCCGAAAACCGAATAATGACTTCATGTATCTGCCTGTTTATGAAGTATCGCAAACCTGGAACAAAAAAGAAAGGCAACTCCCCGCAAAACGTTGGCCATTCCATAGTGCTTCGTTATTTTGTTCAAAACAGAGGTGTTCCCTAAAACGGATTGATTGTTATGCCTGATCAGCCATCCAGACCTGCCGGAATCCGCGCCGCCGTTGTATCGTGCGGCCTCCCGGTCTTTGTGCACAGGTCATTCATCCTTTCATGTTTCTTTTTTCTGCTGTTGCAGTCGTCCAGGTCATATGGTCAGACCGGTATAAAGCATCGAGGGGGCGATTCTCTCGCTGTGCATCTGTTTCCCATCGTTGCCTACAGCTCCGATGAAGGCGTTGTTTTCGGGGCCATCTTCGCGAGAATGGCTTTCAGCGGCGGGGAGAAACTATTCAGCAGCCGCCTGACGACGCTCGCCTGGGCCAGCACCAAAGGCTATGTCGCGGCCGATATCAAATACCAGCACAACGACTTGTTTGATTCGCGGACCCAGCTAAAGGTTGAGCCCTACCTTTATCGGACCGTCAATGATAATTACTTCGGCATAGGTAACGAAACGCCTTTTTCACCCTCTTTGTGGAAGCACAAATTCTATTATGTGGAAACCCTGAAGCTCGGAATGGACGTCCGCACTATTACCCCGTTGCATACCTATTCTCCAACAGATAAACTTAATCTGCTTGTCCAGGGAGGATTCGCTTACCTGGAACCGCACTCGCGGGGAGTACACACGAAATTTGTCCAGGATTATCCCGACGGCCTGAAGGGAAAATGGCACAATTATGTGGGTGTGGGGCTGGCGTGGGACGACCGGGACGACGAACATCTGCCTACCCGCGGAAATCGCGTCCGTGCCGTGATCAGACTCGAACCGAAAGTTATACTGAATGATTATAATGATCTGGAATATGAATTCCAGTTTACCCACTATTTCCCGTTTCATCTGATTCGGGATGTTGTAGTCGCCCAGCGGATTTATTGGAAGGAACTTTTGGGAAAGGCGCCTTTCTGGTATCAGCCTTATCTGGGAGACGGCACCACTCTGCGAGGATATCCGGAGCGGCGGTTTATCGGGCGGGCTGCCTTAATTTATAATCTGGAACTGAGAACCTGGCTCTTTTCCATACCATCACTTCGAATACGCATCGGGGGACAATTATTTCTGGATGCCGGCAAGATCTATCAGACCACCGATAACTTCCTGCATTTCTTTGCCCATTATAAGCACACCGTAGGATTAGGCGGCGCCGTTTCCTTCATAGATCCTCACTTTTTCCTCCGTGGTGATCTGGGCTTTTCCCCGAACCTCTGGCGTATATATGCCGGCATGGGATACATGTTCTGAATCTTCTGATTTATAAGTTACCGAATAATATAAACCTTTGTGCTCGTGCTCGTGCTCGTGCTCGTGCTCGTGCTCGTGCTCGTGCTCGTAAAAAATCGACTGAACCCTCAATAATCAATATGGGACGATGAATTATTGTATCATCAGCAGCATATTGGAAACCAAACAATGAACATTAAAGAACGAACTTTACCCGGCGATTGGCAAAAATCAACCTCTGACACCATGGCATAACTGCTTAACCACCCTATACGATACCCCTTGATCCGCAATTGTTAAAAGATATTGCAGAATCATCCCGCCGATAATAAAGACGGCCGCGGTTAGTTACGGGGTCTGTCCCACAACGGCTGGCGGGATTTTCGGGAACGGACCTGTCGGGCCAGCGTCGGAAATGATATTTTTAAAAGGAAATAAGGAGATGGGAAAGGTTTTGTCTTCCATATTATTCAATGCGATCATCCTTTAAAGCAGCCTACACCAGTCTATTTATTGCCACGGCTGCGGCCATGCTGGGTATGGGTATTATCGAACCTATTTTACCTATTTATGCCCGGTATATGGGGGCAACCGGATTCGCCATTGGAGTCATTTTTTCCGGATTCGCCCTGTCGCGGGGAATTTTTGCCCCGTTCATCGGGCAATACTCCGACCGGAAAGGCCGTCGTAAAATCCTCCTGGCCGGGTTGATATTTTACATCGTGCTGTCCCTGGCGTATGCATGGGCCGCTGCCCCTCTGATGCTGATGATTGTCCGCACCCTGCAAGGGCTGGCTTCCGTAATGATCACACCAATTGCCCAGTCTTATGTCGGCGATATTACGCCGCAGGGAAAAGAAGGCAAATACATGAATCTGTTTTACATGTCATTCTTCGGAGGACAGGCCGTCGGTCCTGCTCTGGGCGGTTATCTGGCCGATCGCTTCACAATCACCACACCCTTCTATGCCCTGACGGTCATGTCGGTTATCGCATTGATCCTGGTTTATTTCCTGGTTCCCGAAAGCCCGGAGACTCCGCGCAAAAGGCAACACAGGCAGATGGTCCCTTTCAGAACCATATTCCGGAATGTCCTGGGTGATTTCCAGATGCAGGGTATCATGGCCCTGATGAGCTCCCGCGGTTTTTACCGATGGGGATTCAATACGTTTTTCCCGGTTCTGGCCATCATGAATATGGCTTTGTCCAAGACCCAGGTTGGCATCGTGTTATCTTTTTACATGGTCGCCGGGGCCATTATCCAGTTCCCGGCCGGACTCCTCAGCGACCGTTTCATTCGTTACCGAAAAGAAATATTATTCGCCGGAGCCTTTTTCAGCCCGTTTATGATGTTTCTTGTCCCCTTTACCAGCAATTTTTACCTGTTGATCCTGATCACCCTGGTGATGGGGTTGTTCAGTGCCTTCAGCCGTGCTTCAGCCATCACTATCAGGACGGAAAGAGGGCGTGTCTATGGGATGGGGGCGGTGACCGGTGCTTTTACCACGTCCATAAGCATCGGGCAGGTCGCGGGCCCGCTTGCCTTTGGAGGAATCGCCGATTTACTGAAACTAACCGATGCTTTCTACATCGGCGGGGCCGTCGGCCTGATCGGAAGCATTGTCAGTTACATCCTGCTGCGACGGGAAAAAACGGCTGAGGAATTATAGGAACAACATCCTGCCGGCTATTCCTTCTGACAATCC
>CAZNHE010000018.1:35022-39482 GCA_964572735.1 uncultured Chitinophagales bacterium
AACGGCTGAGGAATTATAGGAACAACATCCTGCCGGCTATTCCTTCTGACAATCCTATACGCCGGCCGGGCTGCATGGTTCCTTTTCAGACGGGGAAGCTTCTCAGGGAGAGACGGGATTATACTCCCGCCACTGCTGCCCGCCATAGGCACGCACCTGTACATAATCGCCTTCTCTCTGAACGAAACCATCCGGGGTTAGAGGTACCTTTCCGTAAGGGGTGTCGAGCACGTACAGAGGGATAGCAAATCCGGAGGTGCGTCCCCTGAGTTCTTCCATAATTTTCATCCCCTCCTCAATCGTAGTGCGAAAATGCTTCGTACCTCCTATAAGCTGAGCCTGGTACAGATAATAAGGCCGTACCCGGACGCGTACCAGCTTGTTAAACAACGTCTTCAGGGTTTCCGCATCATTGTTGATTCCCCTGAGAAGGACGGTCTGATTTCCGATGGGGGTGCCTGCACGAAGTAATTTATCGATGCAGATCTCCGCCTCGCGGGTCACTTCTTTGGCGTGGTTGAAATGGGTGTTGAACCAGATGGGATGATAATCATTGATAATACGGCAGAGCTCGTCCGTAATCCGGAATGGATTTAAAACCGGAAACCGGGAGCCGAGGCGGATAATTTCCACATGCGGAATAGCCCGCAAACGACGGATTATCCACTCAAGCCGGGCATCACTCAGTGTCAGCGGATCGCCTCCGGTGAGTAATACATCGCGTATACCGGGGTGCCGGGCAATATAATCGATGCCATCCTGCAGTTCCTGTTGATTCATCATATTCTCTCCCTCACCCACCATACGCTTACGCAGGCAATAGCGGCAGTACACGGCACAAACGGAGGATATACAAAAGGCAACGCGGTCGCGGTAATTGTGGATCACATTTTTCACCGGGCTGTGCGCCTGTTCTTCAAGAGGATCGAGTGCCAGCAGGCCAATGTCGTCCTCCGTTTCCCCCATTGAAGGAACTACCTGACGGCGCACCGGACATTCCGGGTCGTCGGGATCCATCAGAGAGGCATAATAGGGGGTGATCCGCCAGCGAAAAAGGCCTTTTGTGGCCTCGATGGCCTCCCGTTCGTTATCTGTCAGATGAATCCATTGCTCCAGCTCTGCCACAGAGCGTATCTGATTGCGAAGCTGCCACTTCCAGTCGCGCCATTGCGGATGATTCCGGATCGTTTCCCGGTCAATAAGTTTCAAAGTATCCAAAGGCACAAAAATTCGCGGTTTTTCATAGTATCATTCCAGAGAAAGGTACAGAATCGACGCGTGATTTTTGACCTGGAGCCACGAATTTTTCCCCGGAGCAACCAAAACCGAAATGCCGGAAGCTGGAGGGATGCAAAAGTGCAAACGATATCTATGGCATGAAAAGATCCTTCACTGGGAATAAGACAGGATACTTCGGAATTTTGAGGGACCCGACATTGTACAATAACGATTATGATCTTATCATTGGTTTTTCACCTGATTCATTTCATGGTTATAAGCGAAGGAAAATCCTGAGAAAAGTTCGTTTCCTGGAGCCAAAAAGCAGGTTGAAACTGGAAGAAACAGAGGATGCTGGTCATAATTCCATAAATTCAAGATGATTGCTACCTGTGAAAAAGGCGTTTCTGTCGTCATATGTTCCTACAATGGAGCAGGTATGATAACCGAAACGCTTCGGTGCCTGGGCCGGCAAAAGGTCCCGGATTCCCTGAAATGGGAAGTCATCCTGGTAGATAACGCATCCACAGACGGGACGGTAGAAACAGCAAAGTCTGCATGGAAGAAGGGCAATTACCGGGTTCCCCTGAAGATAGTCGGCCAGCCCGTTCCAGGCGTTACAGCGGCCCGGGTGAAAGGGGTGAATACTGCTGCCTACGAATATATTTTGACATGTGATGATGATAACCGCCTGGAGGAACATTATGTGGACACCGCTTTTCGAATGATGGAAGATAATCCGGAGATCGGTATCCTTGGAGGGAAAGGGCTTCCCGTGTTTGAGGCCGCCCCTCCTCCGTGGTTCGATCACTTTAAACATCATTACGCATGCGGCGATCAGTATGAACATGAAGGAGATATAACGGATGAAAAAGCTTACGTTTATGGAGCGGGAAGCATCTATCGGAAGCCCCTTTGGAATGCACTTAAAGAGCACGGCTTTGATTTGATGAAGGCACCGGGCAGAAACAGGGGCGTAATGACCGGCGGGGAGGATAACATGCTTGGATTCATGTATACCATAGCGGGTTACAAGATCTGGTATAGCAGGAAGCTGACGTTCTCCCATTTTATTAAAACTGAGAAACTCAACTATTCCTACCTGGAAAAAATGAGCTGCGGCAATGGAATGACCAGCGTAATACTCGATCCGTTCATCGATTTTATAAAGGGGAAAAACCGTTCTTCCAGCCGGATGCGAAAGATCTATCAAACGGTTCGTAACCTCATAAGTATCTACAAAAATCATCTTCCCGGATATCCACACAATGATGAGGAATTCCATCGTTTGACGGCAATCCATTACAGGGGAAGATTACGAAAGCTGCTCGACCTGAAATTCGATTACGGCAGGCATTACCGGCAGGGAATTCATATTTGTGAAAGCGTAAAAGATTTGAAATCGAAACTGAACCATCGTCCATGAACTCATAAAAGGAAATCTGCTATTCCGGTCACTTATAGACAAAATGGTTCCTCCGCGACTGTTATGAATAAACCAGTTTATGATCACAACTAAACGTCCCGGACTATGAAAATATTGATACCGGTAGATGCTTTTTCATCCACCAATAATTCGATCATCGAGGAAGTTTCCAACGCTGTCATCGCGAGGGATTCTTCATTCCGGATTGATCAGAATATCCCCCGGTTCTGGGAAGGCGACGCCGGAGGATATGATTGCGTTCATATCCACTGGCCAGAAGCACTTTTGCGGTGGGATGTCCCTGACGAAGCCGATTTGTTAAGGCTCGATCAGAGGCTGAAACAATGGAAAGAGCATACACGGATTATCGTTACGGTACATAATCTGGTCCCCCACAATTTTAACCCCCTGAATCAAAAGCTCTATACCATTATTTATAAAAATGCCGATGTCTTCATTCATATGAGCAAAATCAGCCGGACGCTCCTTTGTAAATATTATCCCGGTATTCTCCCCGAATCTGTGCAGCACGTTATAATTCCACATGGCTTATATGAGATATTTGATAACTCGGTTTCCCGGCAGGAGGCCAGAGAAAGGCTGAATCTCCGACCGGATCATTTCGTAGTGCTGGTGCTGGGAAGAGCCAGGAACGAGGCCGAAGAACAAGTTGTGAAACGTGTGATCGACCATTTCCCCTGCGATAACAGAAAAATCATTGCCACACAATGGGATCTTGGCTGGAGAGAAAAGGCATTCTTTCTGAAAAAAAGCATCGATAAGAAACATTACCGGCTCCTCAACGCTCCCGTTCCCGTTAACGAATTGCAATATTACCTTAACGCAGGTGATGTGCTGCTGATTCAACGGCGCCACAGCCTCAACTCCGGTTGTCTGATCATGGGCTTTGCCTTTGGCAAGGTGATCGTTGGTCCCGATTACGGATCTATGGGAGAGATTCTGCGCGAAACAAAAAACCCGGTCTACGATCCTGATGACGTCCGGTCGGTTATCGATGCGGTAGAGGAGGGCAGGATGCTGTCAAAATCAGATAAAGGCCTCGAAAACCTGAAATATGCCAAAGAACATTGGAATCTTAACCTTGTTGCGGGGAAGCACATCGACCTGTACAAGAAAAGGATATAAGTCGCAATCTTCTTACCCACTCAGCCGCCGGCTCTGAAACGACCTCAATCATGAATAACCTATACATTTTTACACAGAGATTCCCCTATTGTATAGGAGAAGAGTGCAATGGTGACCCATATTTAATAAATGAACTTCCCATAATAGAAAACGAGTTCGACAATATATACCTCGTTCCGAGAGTAACGGGAGATAATGTTCGGGAAATCACCGAAAATTCCAGGATTCTCAACATCAATTATTATAATACAAACTTAGGAAAGAATCGCAGTAAAACAGGAAAGGTACTGAAAGTAGTATCCCTCTTTTTGAAGTATACCAGAATAAGAACGCTATTTACATTATTATGGGAATCAATAACATGCAGATCGGTAAAATTTGGCATTTCAGATAATTTCAGGATCATTTCAAAGTATTACCTGTACAGTCTGTTGATTATAGATAAACTGGGCTTAAAAAAGAATGACCACAACGTTTTTTATAGTTATTGGTTCAATGAATGGACCCTGATCTTGTCTTTGCTGGTCGATTTTAGGGTCATTCCAAAATTTGTTTCAAGAGCACATGCAAAGGGTGATTTATATATTGACGAATTTAGTGATACGATTTTGCATAAATACCGGATGAAAAAAGCCTCAAAAATATATCCTGTTTCATTATATGGCACAAA
>CAZNHE010000019.1:0-8362 GCA_964572735.1 uncultured Chitinophagales bacterium
GGACTCTATTTCTATAACCTCCAGGCGGGCTTTTTTACTAAAACCATGAACATTATGCTCATCAATTAGACTATAACCGGTTTTGCGACGAACTTTTTATGTGCGTCGCAACTCGGCTATAGCGGCTGCCCCTTCATGCGTTTATAGGCTTTCCAAGCCGTAAGATCATACTGGATCGGGGTAAGTGAGGCAAATCCCTGTTCAAGCACGTTCACGTCCAGATCCTCCGCGGTATCAAGCACTTCGAATTTCCCGGTCGTCCAGTAATAGGGCCTGTTGTTAGGATCAACGCGGCTGTCATACTCCTCTATATACCGGCTGTCAGCCTGACGGGTCCACTTGATCTCCGTAAACGGGCCGGCCGGTACGTTCAGATTCAGGGTGATGCCCACAGGAATTTCTTCATTCAACATAAACCGGATAACGCGCCGTGCAGCCTCACGGGCTCCGCTTAAGTCGGCATCTTCAGCATAATCAGTACAACTCACGGCAAGAGACCGGTATCCTAAAATGGTTCCCTCGGTTGCCGCACTTACGGTTCCGGAATACAGGATGTTGATTCCGGCATTGGAACCGTGATTGATACCACTCAGGATAAGATCCGGTTTTCTTTTGAGCAGTTTATGATGGGCAAGTTTCACGCAGTCGGCCGGGGTTCCATTAACGGCATATCCGCATTTTTCGCCGTTCCTGCGAAACGGATTGGCGCGTAACGGCTGAAGCACCGTGATGGCATGCCCCACGGCGCTGTGCTGGCGATCCGGCGCAATAACCGCGACCCCGCCAAACTCCGAGGCCACCTCAGCCAGGGCATGAATGCCCGGGGCCATGATTCCATCATCATTACAAACCAGTATCGAACGTTCCGGGCGGGACATACTCAGGAGTACTGCTCCCCGGGACCAGGGAAATCCTGCTCCTTAATATCCCGGATATACTGCTTCACCGCTTCGGTGATAACGGCTTCCAGATCGGCATATCTCCTTACAAACCGTGGATGAAATTCTTTGTTCAGGCCCAGCATATCATGAATGACAAGTACCTGACCATCGCAATAGCTTCCCGCCCCGATCCCAATGGTCGGGATGGACAATTTGGAGGTTACTTTCTGAGCCAATTCGCTGGGAATTTTTTCAAGTACTACCGCAAAGCAGCCTGCCTCTTCCAAAAGGCGTGCATCCCGAACGAGACGGTCGGCTTCATCCGGATCGGTAGCCCGTACTTTATAGGTGCCGAATTTATAGATGCTTTGGGGGGTCAGTCCGAGGTGGCCTATCACCGGGATGCCGGAATCGACGATCTTCTTCACGGTTTCCAGCACATTCTCCCCTCCTTCAAGCTTTACTGCGTGGACACCGGCCTCTTTCATCAGACGTCCGGCATTGATCAGCGCCTCCTGCGGGGTCACCTGATAGCTCATAAACGGCAGGTCGGCTACTACCAGTGCCCGTTTCACTCCACGAACCACACATTGGCTGTGATAGATCATCTGATCCATAGTGATAGGAAGCGTTGTTTCGTGTCCTGCCATCACATTACTGGCAGAATCGCCCACCAGCACAATATCGATGCCCGAGCTATCCGCCAGCCGTGCCATTGTATAATCATAGGCGGTGAGCATGCTTATCTTCTCATTTCCCGCCTTCATGTCTACCACGGAACGGGTAGTCATGCGGGAAGCCGTTGTTTTATTTCCAGTACTCATATCCGAAAATTTGTAAGAAATTATCCATCAACCGACAAACAGATGGCGCTTCAATAGAGAAACCGTCGATCAGATTTCACATCGCCTGTTGTTGTTTGCAGAGAATATGATGAAGAATATTTATGGATGAAATCACACCTTTTCTTTAGAAACCATGGCAGCCGAAGCTTCCATTTCACACGCTACCTGGCCGTCGACCAGGGCCCGTCCGGTCATGGTAGCGAAATTGCGCCGCTGGCCCGCCAGTTCCACTTCCATGCGTAGCTGGTCTCCGGGTACTACCGGTCTGCGAAAGCGGGCCTTCTGGATCCCCGAGAAAACGATGAGTGTCTTATCAGGATCTTCCACTTTTCGCATGAGCATCAGGATACAGCCTGTCTGAGCCAGTGCTTCGATCTGCAGAACACCCGGCATAAGCGGCTTATCGGGAAAATGTCCATTGAAAAACTCTTCATTGGCAGTTACGTTTTTTAGCGCTACAATGCGGTCTTCCTCCAATTCCAGAACACGATCGACCAGGAGAAAAGGATAGCGATGCGGCAGGCATCTTTTTATTTCTTCAATATTCATCATAGTCAGAATAACTTTCCGATTACAATTTTCTGCAAAAATCAGAATAATATACCTCTTTCATCTGACGATACCCACATATATCCAGGCGATACCGCCGGTCAATGGCCGGGCCGACCTCACTGCAAACACGTCTGCCTTATCCATTAATTGCAGGAAACGATCGCCGGCAGGAAAGGCTGCACTTGTTTCGGGAAGATATACATACGCTTTGCGATTCCCGCTGAGCAGGCCCCCCACAACAGGCATTACCTTTTTACTGTAAAAATGGTAAGGGATACTGAGCAGGCCGTCTGGCTGGCCGAATTCGAGAACCACCACACGTCCTCCCCGGCGGGTAACGCGCGCCATCTCTTGCAGGCAGCGGACGGGGTCGTCGACGTTACGAATCCCGAAAGCAATACTGGAGACATTGAACCGATCATCTTCATAGGGAAGGTTCATGGCGTCGGCCACTTCAAAATCGATCTCCAGGTTTCGTTTTTCTGCCTTGGCCGGAGCCGTTTCCATCATTTCGGCACAAAAGTCGGTGCCCAACACATAGCCGGATGATCCGACGGCTTTTTTGAAGGCTATGGCAAGATCGCCGGTGCCCGTAGCACAATCGATGACTGCGTCTCCTTTTTGCGCGGAACCGGCTCTCACGGCAACGCGGCGCCAGTAATGATGCACCCCAAACGAAAGCACACTGTTCACCCGGTCATACCGGCCGGAAATGGAGGCAAACATGCTGCGTACTTCTTCACTCATATTGATTACAATAAATCTTGTCCCTGAAACCGGTTTGGTCGACTGCCAAAAGCTCTGCACGACCGTCCACAACCGACAAATGATAAACGGACGTATTCGGAATCGCGAAGTCATCCATTTGCGAGGGCTCCAGGCTAAGCCAGTTGAAAAGCAAAATACGCATTAAGCGACCATGAGTCACCACTAAAACTGTCTGGCCAGGATGATCGTGCACGATGCGCCGCATCCGACTGTCTGCCCTCTGCAGGACCTGCGATGGATTTTCCCCGTCCTGGAAACCGATATCCAGTTCGCCCCTGGCCCATGCGGCGTGCTTCTGACTGAAGATCCGCTGCACCTCTTCATCCGATCTTCCCTCATATTTCCCGAAACTCATCTCATTCAGCTCCGGGAATTTTGTGACTTTGATGGGGCGGGATCCGACAACGATTCTCGCCGTTTCATAGGCTCTGCTCAGACCACTGCTGCAGGCAGCATTTATCTTAACCTGTTTGAGAGACTCTGCAAGTGCTTCTGCCTGGCGTCTCCCCTGTTCATTCAGGGGGATATCTCTGCTCCCCTGGATAACGCCGTTGCGGTTATAATCCGTCTCGCCATGACGTACGAGCAACAAATGGGTAGGTAACATCGAATAGAAGTTATTTGTTATTAAAAAATTTGGTGTTATTAATAGCTCGTCAACCCTATTCAGGCATCAACAAACCTTCAACTTTTAACTTGTAACTTTCAACCTTCAACTATCCACCTTAAATCATTTTTGTTTTCTCCTTTTCTGTAACAGATCCCGGATATCTTTTTCCCATCGGATGATGTTTTTTTCTTTTACATCAATACCCTCATGAAGGGAATATTTTATCACAAGCATTCGTATGATCCGGTCATTAAGCGGGATCCCTTTAGAACGATCCTTCCATTGCCGATCAAGCAGGCGGCGCAGCCAGCCGAATTTATATAAAAAGAAAAACAGGAATCCCAGTATCACCTGGAGATAATCCCCGTTTATGCCTTTCACGCTGATCATCAGTACGCCCAGCACCACAAGGACAACCTCAATGTTCAGAAATCTGATGATTGTCGTGCCTGCAACACTAATGAAGGCGCTTTTATTGAAATACCAGAACAGGAAAAAAATGAGGCTGATAATCTCCGCAATGATACAATTCATGAACAGGGAAAGAATCAGGAAGATGACCAAAGAGACACTGTCCGGGCTGATCACCCATTGTTCGGCAAACCTGAGAAGCTCGCCCAGGGGATAACGCCGGGTGAGTCCCGGAGCATATTCGTCAATCTGTTTTCCGGTTGTATGAAACCAATGGCCGGCGGTGGTAAAGATACCGGCCGGCGTTTCCACATAATCAAATTTCTGCTGCGGGATGCGTCTTTTCATAGCACCGGCAAAATAACCCATGTTGACAACTATTTATAATTGTCGTTCTCTTCTTTTCCTCATGCCTGAGCGATTGTAGCGATAAAACAACCGGCTGCTCCCTTTTCCCGGCATTGTGAGGCCAGTTCAAAAGTTGTGGCTCCTGTTGTGAAAACATCATCAACAATAATGACCATTTTCCCCTTTACGGCTTCCTGCGACCGGATTTTGAAGGCACCGCGAACATTTTCCATACGGCGATCGACCGAAAAGCCCGTTTGTGACCGGGTATTGCGCATCCGTTCGACTTCCCCTTCATTTAATAACGGTAAACCGGTGGTCCGTTCCATTCCTTTTGCGATACAGCGTGCCTGATTATAGCCGCGCATCCGCTTTTTGGCAGGATGAAGCGGTACGGGCATCAATACATATTCTTCCGCCGGCCGGCGACAGTCAGTCAGATAGAAGCGGGCCAGCCGCTCTCCAAGCAGGCTTCCCGTTTCCTCGCCAATGGATGGAAAGCCGCCGTATTTCATGGCGTGCAATAAATCCTGCAACAATCCGCCTTTATCGAAGGTCCAAAGTGCATACTGCTGCCGGACCGATTCCGGAAGGATAACATCCGAAGTGGACGGCCGCATCCCGGCCGGCGTTTCAGGAAAACGTTGTGTCAGACAAAACGGACATATCATGCGGCCGCGCGAAGGGGTGACGGCTCCGCAACAGATACAGCTCTTCGGAAACACGATTGTTTCCCAGTCGCCGATTATTCGTAAAGCATGTTTTAGCATCCGGGCCCCGACTCTTTCAACAAATTACTTTTTTATGATGAAGATACCGGGGATAATGCGTTCCTTACACCTTTGTAAAAAGTTCCGGGATCTCTGCGATCGTGGTTTTCTCTGCAGAAGTCTTTGTGAAGCCCCTGCCGGGGATCCGTTGTATCAGGGTCTCCCCACGGAACATTCCTGCAAGGCGTCTTGTTTCCCGAGCCGTCCGGCCGC
Source organism: uncultured Chitinophagales bacterium (assembly GCA_964572735.1). Taxonomy (GTDB): domain Bacteria; phylum Bacteroidota; class Rhodothermia; order Balneolales; family DATFMH01; genus DATFNI01. Next base: position 5,399 of record CAZNHE010000019.1, read on the forward strand.
TTTACAGAAGCCGGTCAGCCAGGACCAGTATCCAAACGATGGGAAGGTAAAAAAGAGAGGCGAACATCAGTTTCCGCGAATTTTCCTTTGTAATCCGGCGCAACGGCGGAAGTCCGTACCAGAGGAAGCCTAATCCTGCAATAACCGAGCCAATCAGATAGATTAATCCGCTGTCGCCCGCATAATACAACAGGGTACTTTCGGGGATCAGGAGCAACAGGCAACCCAGAACGATCAGTGACGTCATCCTTCCCTGTTCGTCTTTTGCAGGCAGCATGCAAAAATCCGCCCGCAGATAATCCTCATTACACAGCCATGCGATGGCTATTACATGAGGAATCTGCCATAAGAAAACGATGCCGAATAATATCCACATCCCGATGTCGGAAATATGACCGGTGGCAGCGGCCCAGCCTCCTACCGGCGGCAAGGCGCCCGGAACCGAACCTATAAATACATTCGCAAACGACTTGCGTTTCATCGGTGTGTAAGCCCCCAGATACAACAGGGAAGTGGCTGCGGCAATACAGCCGGCAATAAAATTAACAGCCAGGATCAGATAACTCAGCCCTGCCACCATCAGGACAGAGGAAAAAATAAACGCCTTTTCCGGTCCGATGCGATGCATGGGAAGGGGGCGTTTCCTTGTACGATGCATCAACTTATCAAGATCCCTCTCAATGTACTGATTAAAAGCGGAGGTGCCGGATGCAATGAGAAATGTACCGAGTGCGGCATTAAAGAAGCTCAGATAATTGATGCCATTGGCGGAACCCAACAAGAAACCGACACTCATACTGGAAAGTACAAGAAGTGTGATTCCCGGTTTGGTCAACTCATAGTAGGCCGTTAGAACGGTGAGATCAAAATACCTGGCAAATGTTCTGCTGATTACCAATTTCATGTGAAATACCGGGGTCTGTCTGCAGCATCCCAAAAGGGTGCTCTTCTTTATAAATCGGGCGCAATTTACGAATTATTTGTATTTTTAGACACGAAAATTTCGGCGATTTCCGAATTATTCGGAGCCGCTTTATATCACCCCCGTTTTTGAATCACAGAAGCGCAATCCTTTTCTAATGAAACTAAACGCTTACCAGAAATCAGCATTAATTACAGTCGTAATCACCCTGGCGGTTATATTTACTGGTGGGTTAGTACGCGCCTCAGGATCCGGACTTGGATGTCCGGACTGGCCGAAATGCTTCGGACACTGGCTTCCTATCTCTTCTGCCTCCCAGTTACCGCCGGGCATCGATAAGTCCTTATTCAACCCGGCTCATATGTGGACGGAATATATTAACCGGCTTTTCGGGGTCGCTACGGGTATTGCGATCATTATCACTTTCATTCTTTCTTTCCGATACCGGAAACAACGGAAATCTGTTTTCTACGCTTCGTTTGCCGCGCTTCTGCTGGTCCTTTTTGAAGGATGGATCGGTGGTGTGGTTGTAACCAGTGCTCTTGAGGTATGGCTCATCACCATTCATATGTTCCTGGCCCTGGCGACCCTGCTGACTCTTTTGTACGGAACATGGCGGGCATTTTCGGAAGACTTCGATTTTGAACTGGACCCCGTGCTGCGGCGGAAGATACTTACAGCAGTCGGCATCCTGCTGGCTTTCACACTCATACAGGTTGCTATCGGCACGCAGGTACGCCAGCATATCGACGTACTGAAGGACAGTGTAAACCCACCTCCACGAAGCCAATGGCTTGGTATGGTCGGAAGTATCGGCACCATCCATCCCCTCTTTTCATGGACGGTAGTGGGGGCCGCTCTCTATCTGGCCTATGCGATCAAAGAATTCCAACCAAGATCGATTTATCGCAGAACAACCATCACTATCCTTGGATTGATCGTTCTTCAAATCCTTCTCGGACTTGGTCTTACCAGATTCGACATGTTTCCTCCCTTCCAGATAACACACATGATTAACAGCATTCTGTTGGTCTGTGCTGAATTTCTATTGCTTCTATTTTCTTACGCAGCACACGGGCGCAAGAAAGGACAGCCGCTTGTCGGTGTCGATTCTTTTTCCGGCTCCTGACCCCCGTCTGTTTTATATAGAGTTCACTTAAGCGTTTTAATATATTCGATTACTCCACGGATGTCCCGGGCAGACAGCTGACCGGAGAAATCGGGCATTACCGGCAAAAAGCCCTCTGTAATCTCTACATTGGGGTCGGTAATGGATCTGCTGATATACGCGTCGTCGGCTGTAACGGTTTTTCCATTCTGTAACACGACTTTTGCCCCATACAAACCCTTCCAGGTGGGTCCGATTCCTTTGGAGCCGTCTATCGAATGACAGGTATTACATGTTTTGGTGTTGTAGATCTTCCTGCCCAGGGCAATAAGCCGGGTCAGAGTGGTGTCCTTCATTTGCTCCTGCCCGCCCTGTTGCGGCTTCTGCGCCGTTGCAATAGCCTCGTTCTGTCCCGACGTATTTTGCTGTTCAGACCGGGATGTTTTTTTTGACGGAGCATGGTGGCAGGCCGGCAGAAGCAGTATAAGCAGGAATGGCGCCAGACACCATTTTTTAATGATATTCATAACTGCCTTTCATTGATAGTAATCTGATAATTTCGCGTTTGTCTACTTCATTCAACATATCTAAATACATGTTTTACCCTTTAACCCGGGAGCCGGAGTATCCGGCACAACCATTGAGGCGCCCGGCATTCGATTTCTCCCAAAAAGGAACAGGTCATTCATGATCAAATTACAAAGTAAGGTTTTTTCCTCACAGCCATATGAGTCAGAAGGGGATAAATGTGAAAGCCTGTAATCCTGCAGAAAAATATTATCCGGAAAGCCCCGGCAGTTCACATCCCTATCTCTCCAAGGATTCTTAAAGGTGTGGCAATATGCTGTTTATTCCCTAAAATTACCTACTTTTCAGACGTCTCTCTTGTTCGGGAAGCCGGGAATCTTTGCCGAACGATCCGTTCATTTCTTCC